>CALGVL010000379.1 GCA_937930165.1 uncultured Acetobacteraceae bacterium | reverse complement strand
ACATAGCCGCCACCGATGAAGTGATAGCCCGACAGCGCCTTGGCGAGGGCGAAGGGATCGGTGGTCGGGGCGGCGGGGGTGGGGTGGGGCCGGTCGAGCATCATCATCCTCCCGAAGGACGGCTGGGTTTGGCCGGACCATGCGCCGTGGCCGGCTCCTGGGCAAGGCCGGGCGGAACCGATCTGGCCTGACCGCCTCTCGTCAGCACGCGCGAGAAGAGCTTCGGCGCCGGCGGCTCGCCGCGCGGCGGCGCCAGCAGCGCGTCCACCTGGGCGGAGCGTGCGACCTTGCCGCCATGCACGAAAGCCTCGTGATTCGCCTCGATCGCCTCGGGGTCGTAGAGGTAGTTCACCATCAGCCCCCAGGACTCCCGGATCCCGCGCGGCGCGACATTGCCGAGCCAGTTCACCCGCTCCAGCCGGGCGCCGTTGCGAAGGTGGAATCTCGCTACCGGGTCCGATGGGCCCCTGCCGCCATTCGAGGCGGTCAGGAATTCCGCGCAAAGCCGCATGAGCGGCTGCCGCAAGGTTTCCGCCCGGCCCGGGTCCTCCCACCAGCCCGGCACGGCGAGTCGGGTGGACAGGGCATCATCGCCTTCCGCCGGAGTGGCTCGGGCCATGCCGGCCTCCAGCCAGCGGCGGAAGCCGGGCACGGGGGACAAGGTGGCGAAGCGATGGAGATGCGGCAATTCGGCCTTCAGCTCCTCCACCACCTGCTTGATGAGGAAATTGCCGAAGGAGATGCCGCGCAGCCCCTCCTGGCAGTTGGAGATGGAATAGAAGATTGCGGTGTCGGCCTGCGCCGCGCGGGCGGCCGCCGTGGCCTCGTCGCTATCGGGTGCCAGCAGGGGCTGCACGGCGGCGGCCAGGCCCTGGGTCAGCGCCACCTCGACGAAGATCAGCGGCTCGCCCGGCAGAGCCGGGTGGAAGAAGCCGAAGCAGCGGCGGTCCGCGGCCAGGCGGCGGCGCAGGTCGTCCCAGCCCTGGATCTCGTGCACCGCCTCATAGGCGATCAGCTTCTCCAGCACTGCGGCGGGGGTCTGCCAGTCGATGCGGCGCAGCTCCAGGAAGCCGCGGTTGAACCAGGAGGCGAGGAGATGCTTCAGATCCGCTTCGAGCGGCTTCAGCTCGGGGTGATCCGGCAGCCGCGCCAGCACCTCCTGCCGCATCGCCACCAGCGCTGCCGTGCCGCCGGGCGACAGGTTCATGCGCCGGAGCAATTCCTGCCGGGGCGGCTCGGCGGCTGCGGCCAGGGCCATGGCCCGCTCGCTGCTCGGCGCGGCCAGCCAGGCCTCGGCGGCGCTGCGCAGCCTCCCCGGATCGGGCTCGAAGCCGGTGGCCAGCAGGTGCAGCATCGCGTTCCGGTCGGTGGTGTCCAGGCTGCGCAAGGCGGTGTGCAGCTCCCGTGCGATCGCGGCGCCGGATGCCTCCCCGCGTTCCGAGAGCAAAGCCTCGGCCAAGTGCTTCACCCGTTCCAGGGGTGGGATCGAACTGTCCGGCACCGGCGCATAGGCACGCCCCCGATCGGCGATCGAGCCCCAGAGCCGGTCCAGCCAGGAACGGCCTGTCTCCGCTTCCATGCATGCCTCCATGCCGGGCCGACAAACAAATTGATACCGCCATAGCGGCGGAGCAGCGCCTGGCCGGAGGCGTGGCTTGAACTCTTCGGGAGCGAGCGGGCGGTGGGACCGGGTTCCGTGCGCTGCCGCGGGGCTCTATATGCCTGTAACGGGATGGCCCAGCGGATCGCCGCCGGGAAAGGCGTTGCCCGAAGGAGTGAGAGATGACGGAGAAGGTGCCGAGTGGCCCGTTGAAGGGCATCCGGGTGCTCGACCTGACGCGCGTGCTGGCAGGCCCGACCTGCACCCAGATGCTGGGCGACCTCGGCGCCGAGGTGATCAAGATCGAGCGTCCCGAGGCCGGCGACGACACCCGCGGCTTCGCCCCGCCCTTCGTGCCGAATACGAAGGAAAGCGCCTATTTCGTCGGTGTGAACCGGAACAAGAAGTCCGTCACCGTGGACATCGCCAAGCCGGAGGGGCAGGCGATCATCCACAGGCTGCTCGAGGGTGGCTGCGACATCCTGGTGGAGAACTTCAAGGTCGGCGCCCTGGCGAAGTATGGGCTGGGCTGGGAGCAGCTTTCGAAGAAGTACCCGCGGCTGATCTACTGCTCCATCACCGGCTTCGGCCAGACCGGCCCCTACGCGCCGCGGCCGGGCTATGACGCGCTGATCCAGGCCATGGGCGGCGTCATGTCCCTGACCGGCGAGCCCAACGGCGCGCCGCAGAAGGTGGGCGTGCCGGTGGCGGACCTCTTCGCCGGGCTCTATGGCTGCATCGGCATCCTGGCGGCGCTGAACCACCGTAATGCGACGGGACAGGGCCAGCAGATCGATATCGGCATGCTGGATACGCATGTCGCCTGGCTGGCCAACCAGGGCATGAACTACCTGGCCACCGGAGAGAACCCGCCCCGGCTCGGCAACCAGCACCCGAACATCGCGCCCTACCAGGAATTCCCCACCAAGGACGGCTACATCATCCTGGCCGTGGGCAACGACCCGACCTTCGAGCGCTTCTGCAAGAATTTCGGGCTGGAGCACCTGCTGGCCGATCCGCGCTTCGCCACCAACCCCAAGCGCGTCGAGAACCGCCAGCTCGTCACCGACACGCTGACGCCGGTGATGAAGAGCAAGACCACCGCCGAATGGATCGAGGCGCTGGAGGCGTTGAAGATCGGCTGCGGCCCGATCAACACGCTGAAGGACGTCTTCGCCGACCCGCATGTGATCGCGCGCAACATGGTGGTGGAGATGCCCCATGCCAGTGGCCAGTCGGTGAAGGTCATCGCCAATCCGGTGAAGCTCTCTGCCACGCCGCCGGAATACCGCAGCCCGCCGCCGGTGCTGGGCGAGCATACCCAGGAGGTGCTGGGCGGGATGCTCGGCATGAGTGAGGCGGAGATCGCCGAACTCAAGGCAAAGGGAATCATCTGACCATGCGCCAGGGCGCCCTCCGCTACCTGCTGGCGCCCGGCTTCTTCACCCTGCGCTGGTGGGAATGGGGGCCGGAGGACGGCGCGCCTGTCCTCTGCGTCCATGGCCTGACCCGCACGGGGCGGGATTTCGACATGCTGGCGCGGGCGCTGGCCGGGCAGGGGCGGCGGGTGCTCTGCCCCGACCTGCCCGGGCGCGGCGCCAGCGACTGGCTGCCGGATCCGGCGCTCTACATTCCGCCGACCTATGTGGCGGCGCTGTCGCATCTGCTGGCGCGGCTGGACGGGCCGGTGGATTGGGTCGGCACCTCGCTCGGCGGCATCTGCGGGATGGTCGTGGCGGCGCTGCCGGGCAATCCTGTCCGGCGCCTGGTGCTGAACGATATCGGCAGCCATGTCCCGCAGACGGCGATCGCCCGCATCCGCGACTATCTGGGCGAGATGCCGGCCGCCTTCGCCGATCTGCCGGCGCTTGAGGCCTATCTGCGGCAGGTCCACGCGCCCTTCGGCCCGCTGGCCGATGCCGATTGGCGGCATCTGGCCGAGACGTCCGCCCGCCCGGCGGCCTCCGGCTCCGGCCTGGTGCTGCATTACGATCCTGCCATCGCCCTTCCGATGCGGGCCGCGGAGCCGGAGGCGATGGACCTTTCCGCCTTCTGGGGGCGCGTCACCGCGCCGACCCTGCTGATCCGTGGGGCCGAAAGCGACCTGCTGCCGGCCGAGACGGCGCGGGAGATGGCCAGGCGGCCGCAGGTCCGGCTGGAAGAAATCGCGGGCTGCGGCCACGCGCCGGCGCTGATGGACGCGGTGCAGGTGGCGCTGGTCAGCGAGTTCCTGGCCGGCTGAGCTTCACCGCGCCGGCAGCACCGCCTGCAGCGAGGTGCGGATTACCGCCGCCATCGGCCCAGGCGCGCGCAGCGCCTCCTCCAGCTTCGGCAGGTCCGCCTCGCTCTCCACCGCCAGCACCGGCACGCGGAAGGCCGAGCACCAGCGGAGGAAATCAGGGTTCTCCAGCGTGGTGCCGGAGACCCGGCCGGGATGCGCCCGCTCCTGATGGATGCGGATGCTGGCATAGCTGCCGTTTTCCGAGAGGAGCAGCTTCACCGGCACGCCGCGCGCGACCGCCACCGCAAGCTCTCCGCCTGTCATCAGCGCGCCGCCATCGCCGAGGGCGCAGATCACCTGCCGGTCCGGATAACGCAACGCCGCCGCTACCGCCGCCGGCATGCCGAAGCCCATGGCACCGGAGACGGGCGCCAGCAGCCGCTGCGGTGGCACCCAGGCGGCCTTGCGGTAGAAGGGCGCGCCGAAGGTGCCGGCATCCAGCGTGACGATCGCATCCGGCGCCGCCACGCGCTCCACCAGCCTGGCGACTTCGGCAAATGCGATGCCGTCCGGGAAGCGGCGGGGGATCACCTCGCAATCGGCGAGGTGAATGGCGCGCAGGCGGGCATTCCAGGCCTTGCGTCCGGCCGGGGCGGCGGGCGTCTCGCCGGCGAGCGCGGCAATGGTGGCGCGGGCATCGGCGGCGATGGCGAGTTCCGCCGGGAACTGCCAGCCGAGGAAGCGCGGCTCGGCGCAGACATGCACCAGGCGCTGTCCGGGGGCAGGCCAGGTCCAGCCCTGGGTGGTGATGTCGGTCAGCCGGGTGCCCAGCGCCAGCACCAGATCGGCCTCGGCGAAGGCTGCGCGCTGCGCATCGGGGTTCCGCAACCCGAGATCGCCGGCATAGAGCGGATGGGTGTTGGGAAACAGGTCCTGCCGTCGGAAGGAGACGGCGACCGGCAACTGCCATGCCTCCGCGAAGCCCAGCAGCGCCTCCCGCCCGCCCGCTGAGTCGAAGGCATGGCCGGCGAGCAGGATCGGCCGCTCCGCACCGCGCAGCATCGCCGCGAGACGCGCCGCATCGGCCGGGGAGGGCGGCAGGGCGCCCGGCAGGGTGGCCGGGACCGGCGGCGCGGCGCACTCCATGGCCAGCACATCCTCGGGCAGCGACAGCACCACAGGGCCAGGCACGCCGCCCATGGCCATGGCATAGGCGCGGGCGATCAGCTCCGGCACCTGGTCCGGATCCGTGGCCTCGCCCACCCATTTCGCCACGCCGCGGAACATGTTGGCGTAGTCGATCTCCTGGAAGGCGTTGCGACGCAGGTCGCGCCGCTCCACCTGGCCGACCAGCAGGATCAGCGGCACCGCATCCTGCTCCGCCGTGTGCACGGCGATGCTGGCATTGCAGGCGCCGGGGCCGCGGGAGACCAGCACCACGCCCGGCCGGTGCGTCAGCTTCGCATCGGCCACCGCCATGAAGCCGGCGCCGCCCTCGCTGCGGCAGGTGACGAGGTCGATCCTGTCATGCCCATGCAGGGCGTCGAGCAGGGCGATGTAGCTCTCGCCCGGAACACAGAAGGCGCGGTCGATGCCCTGGGCGGCCAGGAATTCGACGATGCGCGCGGCGGCGGTCGGCATAAGGCTGGTACTTCCTTCGTCTCAGGGGCGGTGGCGGCGGATGAGGCGGCCGGGCCTTTCCCCGGTCATGCCCTCGCCGGCGCGGTAGGTTGGCACGCCGTTGGCCCAGACTTCCTCGATGCCCTCGGCCGGCAGGGTGGGCTCCTCGAAGGTGGCGCGGTCGATGATGCGGTGCGGATCGAACAGCACCAGATCGGCATAGGCGCCGGGGCGCAGCACGCCGCGATCCGTCATGCCGAAGATCGCGGCGGTGCGGCCGGTCATCTTGTGGATGGCGGTTTCCATGTCCAGCAGGCCGAGCTGGCGGCTGTAGAGACCAAGCACGCGCGGGAAGGTGCCCCAGAGGCGCGGATGCGGATGCGCATCATGCGGAATCCCGTCCGAGCCGATGGTGCTGAGCGGATGCGCCATGATGCGGCGGACATCCTCCTCATCCATCTGGAAGGTGATGGCGCCGGCGGGCAGCAGCTTCTCGGCGGCGGTGCGGATATCGGTGTTCCAGCCACGGGCGACATCGGCCAGATCCTTGCCCGCCATCTCCGGATGCGGGACGGACCAGGTGACGATGACGCGGCAATCCTCCCGCAGCCGGTCCGGCATCAGCACGGTGGAGCCGGCGGGGTAAGGATACATGTCGAAGGCGACCTCCTGCATGGACGCCGCCGCCTCGATCAGCGCCAGGGTCTGCACGCTGCGGCCGTAATTTTCCGGCATCGAGCATTTATGGTGGCTGATCCAGACCGGCACCCCGACCCGCTTGCCGATCTTCAGCGTCTCCTCGATGGAGGCGCAGACGCGGTCCGCCTCGTCACGCATATGCGTGACATAGATGCCGCCGGCGGCGCGCAGCGGCTCCGCCACCGCGATCACCTCCTCGGTCGTCGCATGCATGTTGGGCTTGTAGTAGAGGCCGGTGGAGAAGCCGGAGGCCCCCTCCGCCAGCGCCTCCGCCACCTGCTTGCGCATGCGCTCAATCTCCGCATCCTTTGCGGGGCGGTAGACATCGTCGCCCATGGCGCCGGCGCGGAGGGCCATATGCCCGACCAGGGCATAGGTGTTCACCGCGGGCGGCGTCTTCTCCAGCGCGCGAGCGTATTCGCCGAAGCTGCCGAAGGTGAACCAGGACTCGTCGCCCAGCAGGTCGAGCGGCGGGATGGGACGCTTCGTCATGCGGGTCGGCGCCAGGCTGACGCCGCAATTGCCGACGACGACGGTGGTGACGCCCTGGCTGGACTTGCAGCGCAGGCATTCCGGGCCGCAGAGCACGGCGCGGTCGTCATGCGTATGCGCATCAATGAAGCCGGGGGCGAGGGCCTTGCCGGTGGCGATCACCTCCCGGTCCGCGCTGGCGCCGCTGAGATCGCCGACGGCCACGATGCGGTCGCCGGTGACTCCGACATCCCCGGTGGTGCGCGGCGCGCCAGTGCCGTCGAAGAGGGTGGCGTCACGGATGATGAGGTCGCAGCGAAGCATCTTTATATCCGTCCTTGCTGGGGCAGCCGGATTATGAGGTGGTGGGACTTTGGCCGGCGCGGCCCGGCTTGTCATCAGGGCATTACGCCGTCAGCCTCTGCCGGGCATCCGCGCGTACCAGATCGGCGCATTTCTCGCCGATCATGATGCAGGCGGCATTGGTGTTGCCGGAGACGACCGTGGGCATAATGGAGGCATCGGCCACGCGCAGCCCCTCAATGCCCCGCACCCGCAGCGCGGGATCCACCACGCTCTCCGCATCGCCGCCCATGCGGCAGGTACCGGAGGGGTGGTAGATCGTGCCGCCCGTCTGGCGGATGAAGGCGAGGATGTCCTCGTCCGTCGCCGCAGCATCGCCGGGGATGACCTCGGCTTCCACCCAGGCGGACATGGCACGGGTCCGGGCGAGGCGGCGGGCGAGCTTGACGCCCTCGATCATGCAGCGCCGGTCGGTTTCGGTGGAGAGATAATTTGCCCGAATGAGCGCCTTGGCATGCGGGTCGGGGCTGGCCAGGGTGATGGTGCCGCGGCTCTCCGGCCGCAACTGGCAGGCGCTGATGGTCATGCCGGGGAAGGGGTGCAGGGTCTGCATCCCCTTGTCGGCGCTGAAGGGCAGGAAATGGTACTGCACATCCGGCGTCTCGCTGCCCGGCATCACGCGGGCGAAGAGCCCCGCCGTGCCGGCGCTGACCGTCAGCGGCCCGGTGCGGCGCAGCACGAATTCCGCGCCCATCAGGAACTGGCCGAGCAGGCTGTGCCTCCGCGTGTTCAGCGAGACCGGCCGGTTCACCCGATAGGCCAGCCGCGCCTGGAAATGGTCCTGCAGGTTGCGTCCGACCTGGGGCAGGTCATGCACCACCGGGATGCCCATCTCCTGCAGATGCGCCGCCGGGCCGATGCCGGAGAGCAGAAGCAGATGCGGAGATGCAATGGCCCCGCCGCAGAGGATCACCTCCCGCCTTGCCCGCACGGTCAGGTTGGCGCCGTTGCGCCTCACCTTCACTCCGGCCGCACGGCGGCCTTCCATCAACAGGCCGGTGCTGTGCGCCCCGGTGACCACCGCCAGGTTCGGCCGCTTCGCTGCGGGGCGCAGATAGGCCTTGGCGGCGCTGCATCGCCAGCCGCCGCGCGCCGTCACCTGGTAGAAGCCGGCGCCTTCCTGGGTTGGGCCGTTGAAGTCCGGATTGCGCGGGAAGCCGAGTTCCACCGCGGCCTCAATGAAGGCGAGTGCCAGCGGGTTGCGGTCGCGCAGGTCGCTGACGGCGAGCGGGCCGCCCACGCCGTGCAGCGCATCCGGGCCCCGCTCCTGGTCCTCGGCCCGCTTGAAATAGGGCAGAACGTCCTCGAAGGACCAGCCGGTGCAGCCGAGCTGTCGCCAGTGGTCGTAATCCGCCTGCTGGCCGCGCACATAGAGCAGCCCGTTGATGGCGGAGGAGCCACCCAGCACCCGGCCGCGCGGCCAGGGGATGCGGCGGCCCTCCAGCTCCGGCTCGGGCTCCGTCTCCAGGTTCCAGGAGAGGGTGGGGTGGAACATGGTCACGGCATAGCCGATCGGCACATGCAGCCAGGGATTCCAGTCCCGCGCCCCGGCCTCCAGCAGCACCACCTGGACGGAGGGATCCTCGGAGAGGCGCGCCGCCACCGCGCAACCGGCCGAGCCGGCACCGACCACGACATAATCCGCGCTTTCCGGCAGCACGTCGCCCATACCCGTCTCCTCCGCAATGATCCACCCAGGCTAGGCCCGGAGGCTTGGCCCGGCCAGGGGGTTGAAGCGGCAGCGCGTGCGGCGGAAACTGTGCCGCATGAGCCCTCTCGACTTGCTGGCCGAGGCCATCGGCCCCCGGAACTGCCTGCGCGATCCCGCCGATATCGCGCCCTATGCCGTGGACTGGCGCGGCGCCTATCGCGGCACCCCCCAGGCGGTTCTGCGGCCGGGGACGGTGGAGGAGGTTTCGGCCGCGGTGCGCGCCTGCCGGGAGCTCGGCCTGGCCATCGTCCCGGCCGGTGGGCGGACGGGCCTCTGCGGCGGCGCGGTGGTGCAGGAGAACGGCCCGCCCGCCGTGGTGCTGAGCCTGGAGCGGATGAACCGAATCCGCGAGGTGGACGCCCGCGACTTCTCCCTGGTGGCCGAGGCCGGCTGCATCGTGCAGCAGGTGCAGGAGGCGGCGGCGGCGGTGGACCGGCTCTTCCCGCTCTCCTGGGGGGCGCAGGGCTCGGCCCAGGTAGGGGGCGCGCTCTCGACCAATGCCGGGGGCATCCGCACCATCCGCTGGGGCAATGCGCGGGACCTGGTGCTGGGGCTGGAGGTGGTGCTGCCGGACGGCCGGGTGCTGAACGACCTGCGCCGCGTGCGCAAGGACAACAGCGGCTACGCGCTGCGCCATCTGTTCCTGGGCGGGGAGGGGACGCTCGGCATCATCACCGCGGCCGCGCTGCGCCTGGTGCCGGCGCTGAAGCGGGTGGAGACGGCCTTCGTCGCCGTGCCTTCGCCGGAGGCGGCGCTCTCGCTCCTCTCCCGCGTCATGGGCAGCGGCGCGGAGGTGATCGCCTACGAACTGATTCTGAAGCGCTGCATGGAGATCGTGGAGCGCTACGGCCAGCGCGTCCGCATGCCAATGCCGCTGACCAGCCCCTGGTATGTGATGGTGGAACTCGCCGCCGCACATCCCGCCGTGCCGCTGCGGGAGATGCTGGAGGATACGCTGGCCGCCGCTGTCGAGGCCGGCGAATGCACCGATGCCGTGCTGGCAGAGAATGAGGAGCATCGCGCCGCCTTCTGGCGCATCCGCGAGCACTATCCGGAATGCGGCCGGGCCGCCGGCCCGTCCATTACCACCGATACGGCCGTGCCGGTTTCCGCCGTGCCGGAATTCCTGGCGCGCGTGGAAAAGGCGTTGGCCGCGCGCTGGCCGGAGGGGCGGATGGTGGCGCTCGGCCATGTCGGGGACGGCAATATCCATCTGGGCCTGATGGCGCCGGAGGGCATGTCACGCGAGGACTGGCTGGCCCGCGCCGGGGAGGCCGAGGCGGTGGTGAATGCCATCGCGGTGGAGCTTGGAGGCAGCTTCTCGGCCGAGCATGGCATCGGCCAGTCCAAGCGGCACGCCATGGCGATGCACAAGGATCCGGTGGCGGTGGATGTGATGCGGGCGATCAAGTCGGCAATCGATCCGCAGGGGATCATGAACCCCGGCAAAATGCTGCCTTAGGCAGCCGGTGCGCGATCATCGGCAGCAGACGCGCCTTTCCGTAATGAGGCGCGAGGGCTTGGCGGGGCCCTGAACCTAGGCTGCCTTCTGTCCTGCCCGGCGCTCCGGGTGCGGCCGGCGGCCCCCCAGGCTTCCCTGCAGGTCCGCCCAACCCCGGATAGTCGCGGCCACCAAGCGAAAGTATCGCCTGGGCAGTGCCGGTTGCCGCCAGGTGCCCTGGCGTCATTCGACCGCAGGATTGCCTGTGTGACAGGTGTCACGATCGAACTGGCCGCCGCGGCGCGAGGCAAATTTGCTTTGACCTTCGCGGCGCGGCGGGCCGACGATCAGGTGCCGGGTGTTGGGCATGGCCGGAACCAGCGGTTTGCCATTTTTTCCAAGACAGCAGCCCAACGACTGATCCGTCGCTTGATGAAGGGGACTGGTGGCCACTTCTGCCTTCAGCCGATCCCAGGACATGGGAGGTGAAGATGAACCCCACACCATCTTTGGCTGACACCGTCACCGAACTTGCAAAATCGTTTACCGGACAGCTCCTGCAGCCGAACGATCCGGGCTACGAGGACGCCAGGAAGGTGCATAACGGCCTGATCGACAAGCGCCCCGCCCTTATCGCCCGCTGCCATGGTCTGGCTGATATCGTCGATGCGGTGAGGATCGCGCGCGACCAGAAGCTCGAAGTCGCCATCCGCGGCGGCGGCCACAATGTGGCGGGACGCGCCACGGTGGATGGCGGCCTGATGATCGACCTGTCGCCGATGAAGGGCATCCATGTCGATCCAAAGGCACGGACAGCCCGTGCGCAGGGTGGCCTTACCTGGAACGGGTTCAACCGTGAAACGCAACTCCACGGCCTTGCCACCACGGGGGGCGTGGTTTCGTCGACCGGCATCGCCGGCCTGACGCTCGGCGGCGGGCTCGGCTGGCTCATGGGCAAGCACGCGCTCGCGCTGGACAACCTCCTGTCGGTGGAACTCGTCCTGGCCGATGGCAGGGTCGTCACCGCGAGCGATGACGACAATGCCGACCTGTTCTGGGCCCTGCGCGGCGGTGGCGGCAATTTCGGCGTGGCGGCATCCCTCGAATATCGCCTGCACAAGGTCGGGCCCATCGTCACCGGCGGCCTGATCGCCTATCCGTTCAGCGCGGCCTGGGATGTCCTACGGTACTGCCGCGATCTCACGGCGTCGCTCCCCGACGAACTGACGGTGTTCGCCGGCCTGGTGCATGCGCCGGACGGATCGGGCGAGAAGCTGGCGGCGATCGTGCTGTGTCATTGCGGAACGCCCGCCGAGGGCGAGAAGGCGGTCGAGCCGGTCAAGCGCTTCGGCATGCCGGTGCTCGATGCGATCGGGCCGATGCCGTACTGCCAGATCAACATGATGCTGGATGCGGCCTATCCACGTGGCGCGCTCAATTACTGGAAATCCAGCTTCCTGTCCGGTCTGAGTGACGACGCGATCCAAACGATGATCGAATGCTTTGCGGGGTGCCCGACCCCGATGGGCCAATTGCTGCTCGAGCATTTCCATGGCGCCGTGACCCGTGTGGGTGTTGCCGACACCGCATTCCCCCACCGCGCGGAAGGCTACGACCTGCTCGTCCTCTCGGAATGGATGGACCCGCAGCGGAACGATGCCTGCATCGCCTGGGCCCAGGAGTCCTACGCCGCCTTGCTGCCCTTCGCCGGCACCGGACGCTATGTGAACTACCTTGACGCAGACGAACGCGGCGATGCGATCGCGGCCGCCTATGGGCCGAACTACCGGCGCCTGCAGGAGATCAAGGCGAAATACGATCCCGAGAACTTCTTCCACATGAACCAGAACATCCAGCCGGTCCATTGAACTGGGTGGCGGGATGCAGCGGATCTTTGACGAGGCGCCTGGAAGGCCGCGCAGTGGCACCAGGCGCTTCGTCACTCTTCGGGCGGTCAGGCTGATTCTAGCCTAGGCGGCTGTGGGTACTGCTCCGTGCGGGGGAAGGAGGTCAGCCGCCGCGCTGCGCGAAGGCGGCCAGCATTCGCGCATGGCTGCGCGTGCCCTGGTGCAGGCAGCGCAATTCGAATTTCTCATTCGGGCTGTGCACCTGGTCGTCGTTCAGGCCGAAGCCGACCAGCAGGCTGTCCATGCCGAGCAGGCGGCGCATGCTCTCCACCACCGGGATCGAGCCGCCGCTGCCGATCAGCACCGCAGGGCGGCCATACTCCTCGGTCAGCGCTGTCCGCGCGGCGCGAACCCAGGGGCTGTCCGCCGGCACCTCGATCCCCGGCGTGGTGCTGAAGATCGTCACCTCGGCGCGGGCATCAGCAGGCAGCCGGTCCTGCACGAAGCGGCGGATGCCCTCCGCGACCTTTGCCGGATCCTGGCCGGGGACGAGGCGGCAGGACAGCTTGGCATGCGCCTCCGCGGCGATGACGGTCTTGCTGCCCTCGCCGGTATAGCCGCCCCAGATGCCGTTCAGGTCGGCGGTGGGGCGTGCCCACATGCGTTCCAGCGGCGCGCGGCCGCGCTCGCCCACCGGGACGGAGAGGCCAATATCGCCGAGGAAGGCGGCCTCGTCGAAGCCGAGCGCTGCCCATTCCGCCGCCTGCTGCGCCGGGATCTCGGCGATGCCGTCATAGAAGCCGGGGATCTGCACGCGCCCCTGCTCGTCATGCAGCCCGCCGAGGATGCGGGTAAGGGCGTTGATGGGGTTCAGCGCGCTGCCGCCATAGAGGCCGGAATGCAGATCCCGCTTCGCGGCGAACAGGTCGATCTGCGCATAGACCAGGCCGCGCAGCCGGGTGGTGATGGCAGGCGTGTCGATGTCCCACATGCCGGTATCGCTGATGACGGCGACATCCGCCGCCAGCTCCTCCCGGTTGGCGGCGAGGAAGGCATCCAGGTTGGGGCTGCCGACCTCCTCCTCACCCTCGACCAGCACGGTCACGCGGCAGGGCGGGCCACCGGCGACGGCGCGCCAAGCGCGCAACGCCTCCAGCCACATCATGGTCTGGCCCTTGTCGTCCACCGCGCCGCGGGCCACCACCCGCGGGCCATGCGGACCCTGGACGATGGAGGGCTCGAAGGGAGGCGAGGTCCAGAGCGCCAGCGGATCGGCCGGCTGCACGTCGTAATGGCCGTAGAAGAGCAGATGCGGCGCCTGCGGACCGGGGCCGGGGTGATGGCCGACCACCACGGGATGCCCGGCGGTCGGTCGCAGCCCAGCGGTGAAGCCCATGGCGGTGAGCTGGTCCCGCACCCATTCGGCGGCGCGGACGCAATCCTGCGCATGCGCCGGCTGGGCGCTGATGCTGGGGATGCGCAGCCAGTCGCAGAGCCGGCCGCGCGCGGCTTCCGCATCGGCGTCGATATGGGCAAGGATGGCGGAAAGGGGCTGGGTCATGGCGGATATTCAGCACGCCGGGCCGGGTTGGCCAAGCCGGGCTGGCATGTCCTTCGGATCGAAGGCGCCGGGAAAGTGGCAGGCGGCCCAACGGCCCGGGGCATGCTCGGCCAGGGGCGGGGGCGTCTCGCATATGGGGCGGGCGATCGGGCAGCGGCTGCGGAAGGGGCAGCCGGTCGGCAGAACCAGGGTATTCGGCGGCTCGCCACGCAGGATTACGCGCCGGCCGGCTTGCGGCATGGCGGCATCCGGCACGGGGACGGCGGAGATCAGCACGCTCGTATAGGGGTGGAGCGGGCGGGCGAAGAGATCGGCGCTCGGCGCGCTTTCCATGACCTTGCCCAGATAGAGCACCACCACGCGGTCGCAGAGATGCCGCACCACCGCCAGGTCATGCGCGATGAACAGGTAGGTGAGGCCAAGGCGCTGTTGCAGATCCAGCATCAGGTTCAGGATCTGCGCCTGGATGTTCACGTCGAGCGCGCTGATCGGCTCATCTGCGACGACCAGGTCGGGCTGCAGGGCGAGGGCGCGGGCGATGGAGACGCGCTGGCGCTGGCCGCCGCTGAATTCATGCGGGAAGCGGCTGGTCCAGGCGGGATTGAGGCCGACGGTGGAGAGCAGTTCCGCGGCGCACTCCCGTGCCTCGGCACCACGGCGGGCCAGGCCATGCGCGACAAGGGGCTCGGCCAGGATGTCGCCCACTCGCATGCGGGGGTTCAGTGAGGCATAAGGATCCTGGAACACCATCTGCATCCGCCGCCGCAGCGGGCGGATGGCGGCAGCGGAAGCCTGCGCGATCTCCTGCCCGTCGAAGACGATGCTGCCGGAAGTCGGCCTGTGGATGCGGGTAATGAGGCGGGCCAGGGTGGACTTGCCGCAGCCGGACTCGCCGACGATGCCGAGGGTCTCGCCGCGCGCGACATCCAGGTCGATGCCGTTGACGGCATGCACCACGCGCTGTGGCGAGAACAGGGAGTCGCGCGGCAGGGGAAAGTGCTTGGTGAGAGCGCGGACGGAAAGGAGCGGCTGCCGGACCTCCTGTTTGGCCCTTGCCTCCCGGGGTGCCGCGAAGCCTGCACCCCCTGCCTTCGGCAGCACCTGCCCCGCCTGCGTCACCCAGCAGCGGGCAAGGCGGCCCGGTGCGACCTCCGCCAGCGGCGGGTGCTGCGTCTCGCACCGTGCGATTCGGAAAGGGCAGCGCGGGGCGAAGCGGCAGCCGGCGGGGAGGTCCAGCGGATCGGGCGGCGTGCCCTCAATGCTGGTCAGGCGGCGATCCGCGCCGAGGGGGCGGTCGATGCGCGGCACTGCATTGAGCAGCGCCCAGGCATAGGGATGGCGGGGATCGGCCAGCACCGCCTCGGTCGGCGCTTCCTCTACCACCTCCCCGGCATACATCACCGCGACGCGCCGGCAGACATTGGCGATGACGCCGAGATCATGGCTGATCAGCAGGATGGCAGTGCCGAAATCCTCGTTCAGGCCGCGCAGCAGGTCGAGGATCTGCGCCTGGATCGTGACGTCCAGCGCCGTCGTCGGCTCATCCGCGATCAGCAGGGCAGGATCGTTGGCGAAGCCCATGGCCAGCATCACGCGCTGGCGCATGCCGCCGGAGAATTGGTGCGGGAAGCTCGTCACCGCGCGTTCCGGCGCGGTGATGCCCATGCGGCCGAGCAGGCCGATGGCGCGGCGCCGCGCCGCCTGCGGAGTCTGCCGGCCGTGGGAGATCATGTGCTCGGTCAGTTGCCGCAGGATGCGGATAACCGGGTTCAGGCCGGTCATCGGGTCCTGGAAGACCATGGCCATGCTGTTGCCGCGCAGCGCCCGCAATTCCTCCGTCGGCATGGCCAGCAGGTCACGGCCCTGGAACCGGATCTCGCCGCCGATGATGCGGGCGGGCTCCTCCAGCAGGCGCAGCAGGGAGAGGGCGGTGACGCTCTTGCCGCTGCCGCTCTCGCCGACGATGCCGAGGGTCTCGCCGGCGCGGACGGAGAGGGAGACGCCATCCACCGCGCGGACCGGGCCTGCATCGGTCAGGAAGGCGGTGCGCAGGTCCCGCACCTCCAGCACGGGAGGCCTTGCGCGGTTGGCGTTGCCGGTCTGCCTGTTCGTCACCGGCTGCGCGCCTTCGGATCCAGCCAGTCGCGCACGCCATCCCCCAGGAAGTTGAAGCCGAGCACGATGCTGAGGATGGCAAGGCCGGGGAAGGTGGCAACCCACCACTGCTCCACCAATTCCCGGCCCTCGGCGACCATGGCGCCCCATTCCGGGGTGGGCGGCACCACGCCGAGGCCCAGGAAGGACAGGCCGGCGAAGGTGATGATGGCATTGCCCACATCCAGCGTCACCAGCACCACCAGTGGGCCGATGGCATTGGGCACGATGTGCCGGCCAAGGATGCGGGAGGGCTTAAGCCCCAGCACTACCGCAGCTTCGACATATTCCTGGCCGCGCTGCACCAGGGCGAGGGCGCGGGCCAGGCGGGCGAATTTCGGCCACCACACCACCAGCATGGCGATGACGGTGTTGGTGGTGCCGATGCCAAGGGCGGCGGCGATGGCCAGCGCCAGGATGATGGGCGGGAAGCACAGCACCAGGTCGGTCAGGCGCATCAGCGCCTCGTCCACCCAGCCGCGGGCATAGGCGGCGACCATGCCCACCAGCGTACCGAACAGCGCCCCCAGCAGGACCACGGTGAAGCCCGCCAGCAGCGAGACGCGCGCGCCCCAGAGCAGGCGGGAGAGGCAGTCCCGCCCCAGCGCATCCGTGCCCAGCCAATGCGCGGCGGAGGGCGGCTGCAGCCGGTTCGCCACATCCACGAAATCCGGATTGTAGGGCGAGATCCAGGGCGCCAGCAGCGCCACCAGCAGCCAGGCCAGCACGATGCCGGCACCGATCCCCGCCAGCCCGTAGCGTCGCCACATCCGCCGGCTGCGGGACGGCGCGGCCGGGATGGCAATGCCAGCACCACTCATCGCCGCACCCTGGGATCGAGCAGCGCGTAGGAGAGATCGACCAACAGGTTGACCAGCAGGTAGGAGATGCTGACCACCAGGGTGATGCCCATGATCGCCGGGAAATCCAGCGCCGCCGCACTGCGGAAGGTGTAGCGGCCGAGGCCGGGCCAGGAGAACACCGTCTCGGTCATCACCGCCCCGGCCAGCAGGTTCGCATAGGCCAGGCCGCCGAGCGTCACCACCGGGATCAGCGCGTTGGGCAGGATATGGCGGAAGACGATGAAGCGCTCCCTCAGCCCCTTGGCACGGGAGACGCGGACATAGTCCTGGCCCATCGTCTCCAGCATCGCCGCGCGGGTGGTGCGGGTGATGAGGCCGATGGTCGCGGCGGCCAGCACGATGGAGGGCAGCACGAGATGCGCGGCGGCGTCGCGGAAGGTCTCCCAGTCGCCGGCCAGCAGGCTGTCCACCAGGAACAGGCCGGTCACCTCATCCGGCGGGAAGGCGATGGGATCCAGGCGGCCCGGGCCGGGTGCGATCTGCAGCCCGCCATAGAACAGCGCCAGCATCACGAAGGCGAGCCAGAAGGTGGGGGAGGAGACGCCCACCAGCGACACCGCCCGCGCTGTCGCATCCACCCAACTGTCCCGCCAGACCGCCGCGGCGATGCCGAGCGGGATGCCGAGGCCGAGCGCGAGGATGAAGGCGATGGTCGCAAGCTCGATGGTGGCCGGTGCGTATTGCGCGATGTCCTCCAGCACCGGCCGCTGCGAGGCAATCGAGATGCCGAGA
>CALGVL010000378.1 GCA_937930165.1 uncultured Acetobacteraceae bacterium | reverse complement strand
CCCGTTCGGCATGGGCAGGGTTGCGTCAGGGGCATAGTAGCTCTCCGCCAGGATGCCCCGATGCACGCCGACCGAGCACCAGCTCCGATGCGCATGCACGGGCGACATCTGCCCCGGGCGCCAGACCAGCGCCGCCACGGCCCAGCCGCCCTCCGGATCCTCGTGCAGGCGGTAGCGGACATAGCGCTCGGCGCAGCAGGGGGTGGCAACGCCATGCAGCAGCAGCGGGTTGGCGACATGCGCGCCGATCGCCTCCGCCACCGCGCGCGGGCGGTCCTCGACGGGGGACCGGGCGGCATCGGCGATGGCGGCCAGCATGGCATCCAGCGCGGCGCGGGCCGGGACGTAGTTCATCCGTTGAGCCTCACACGGCGATGGCGGCATCGGGGGCGGTGAGCGCGGCCAGCACCATCTCCCGGCTGGCAGCGACCTGCTCATGCATGATTCGCCCGGCCTCGGCGGCGCGGCCGAGGGCAAGGGCCTCGATCAGCGCATGGTGCTCATGCGCCATCTCGCCGCTGCGGTCGCGCCGGCGCAGGCCCAGCACCAGCATGCGCGTGCTCTCGTCCAGCAGCCGGTCCACCTGGCGGGCCAGCCGGGCATTGCCGGACAATTCCGCAACCGCGACATGGAAGGCCTTGTTGGCGTCGAGGAAGGCGAGCGCGCTTTCCTCGTCCTCCGGCCGGTAGCCGGCGGCGCAGACGGCATCCAGCCGGCGCAGTGCCTCGGCGCAGACGCGGCCGGCAGCGCGGCGGGCCGCCTCCGGCTCCAGCAGCAGGCGAAGGTCGAAGACCTCATGGATATCGCGGATCGTCACCAGGGAGACGACCCAGCCCCGGCGCGGCACGGCCTGGACCAGTCCCTCTTCCGCCAGCCTTGCCAGGGCGGCGCGGATCGGGGCCTTGCCGAGCGAAAGGCGCTGCGCAGCCGCCGCCTCCGACAGTGTCTCGCCAGGGGCGAGGCGGGTGGTCAGGATATCCCGCCGCAGCGCAGCGACAGCCTGATCGGTCAGGGAGGCGGGCGGTTCAACGGGGGTCAGAAGCGACATGGGACTGAGCAGCTCCCTGACATGTCAGAAGGATATGCCAATGCCCCTGAGAGACGCAAGAGTCCTGCCCTCCCCCCGGCCGACAGCGCCCGCACCACGGTGCCGGGCCGGATGTCCGGTCGCGTTCCCTTTCCGGGGAATGGAGAGCTGCCTGCCCTCTTCCAAGGAAAGCGCCATCAGCATTTCGTCGTAATATCTGCCTTCGACCTTCAGCGCCCTTGGCTCCAGGCCGTACTGCCTGAAGCCGAGACGGGCATAAAGCCGGACCGCGGCCGTATTGGAGGCCACAACCGTGAGCCGAAGCTCCTCGACGGTGTTCCGGGCATGGTCGATCACCTCCTGCACCAGATCTGCCGCCAGGCCGGTCCCGCGGGCTTCGGGGCGGACGAACATCCCCCATAGCACCCCCTTGTGCCTGGACTTGGCGGTGTCCGGCACCCACAGCCCTGCCACTCCCATGAGGACCCCGTCCTCCCGCCAGCCGCCGAAGACCGTGTTGCTCTCCAGCCGTTCCGCGAACCACCCGAGAGGCTTGCTCACCTCCTCCTCCCAGGACGCACCGAAAGCCTCCGGATGGCTGCGAAGCCCTTCCAGACGGAGGTTCCGGTAGCTCGCGGCATCGGGTGCAGCGAGCCGCCGAAGCATGAAGGCCGGCACCATTATCGCCCGGCCGGCATGGTCGCGGCACATCGGCCGTGCAGGAAATCCAGGGCGGATCCCAGGCGACCTGTCGGCCGGGCAGCCGTCATCAATCGACCTGCGCGCCGGAGCGGCGGACGATCTCGCCCCAACGGGCGATGTCCTGCTCATGGATGCGGCGGAAGCCTTCGGGCGTCAGGTCGGCTGGCGGGGTGATGCCCTGGCTCTCAATCAGCCACTGCCGGAATTCGGGCGTTTCCAGCACCTTCGCCACCTCCCGGTTCATCCGCTGCTGGATCGCCGCCGGCAGGCCGGGCGGGGCGAAGAGCCCGTACCAGGTGCTGCTCTCGAAGCCCGGCAGGCCGCAGGCCTGCTCCACCGTCGGCACGCCGGGCAGCGCCTGCACCGGCTGCCGGGTGGTGACCGCCAGCGCTCGCAGCTGCCCCTGCTGCACCGGGCCGATGGAAGGGCCGCTCTGGTTGAAGAACAGATCCACTTCGCCGGAGAGCAGCGCCTGCATGGCGCCAGGCTGGCCGCGATAAGGGACATGCATGATGTCGATGCGCGCCGCATGCGCGAATTGCGCGGCCGCCAGATGCGTGGAGGCGCCATTGCCGGTGGAGCTGTAATTGATCTGCCCCGGCCGCGCCCGCGCCGCCGCCAGCACGTCCTGGCAGGTCCGGTATTGCGGCCGCTTTTCCGGGTTCACCAGCAACACGTTCGGCACATCCCCGAGCAGGATGATATGCGTCACGTCGCGCAGCGGATCGAAGGGCAGGCGGCGGTACAGCGTCGCGTTGATCGCATGCGTGCCGGCAGTACCGAGCAGGAACAGATAGCCGTCCGGCTTCGCCTTCGCCACCATGTCGCTGGCGATGTTGCCGCCGGCGCCGGAGCGGTTGTCCACGACCACAGGGACGCCCAGCGCCTTGGTCAGCGGCTCGGCCAGCTTGCGGGCATAGATGTCCACGCCCGACCCGTTGGGAAAGCCGCCCAGGATGACGATCGGCCGGTCCGGCCAGTGATCCTGCGCCCAGGCGGGCAATGAGAGCAGCGCCGCGAGGGCAGCCGCAGCAAGACGAAGCATCCCGGAGTCTCCCCTTACCGTTCCGCGCGCAACCATACTGGTCTAGCCTGCCGGCATGAACTGCAATCCGAACCTGCCCCCCGCTCGCGGCATCGCCCGCGGCGGCAAGGCGATCTATGGCGCCCCCCTCGGCATCCTGATGCTGGAGGCGCGCTTCCCCCGCATCCCCGGCGATATGGGCAATGCGGAGACCTGGCCCTTCCCGGTGCTGTACCGCGTGGTGCGCGGCGCCAGCCCGGAGCGCGTGGTGCTGCAAGGGGCGCGCGGGCTGTTGCCGGACTTCATCGCCGCGGCGCAGGAATTGGTCGATCTCGGCGCCGAGGCCATTACTACCAATTGCGGCTTCCTCGCCCTGTTCCAGCGGGAACTGGCGGCGGCAGTGCAGGTGCCGGTCGCCACCTCCTCCCTCATGCAGGTGCCCTGGGTGCAAGCGACCCTGCCGCCGGGGAAGCGCGTGGGCATCGTCACCGTCTGCAAGGCGTCGCTGACCCCGGCGCATCTGGAAGCCGCCGGGGTGCCGCTGGACACGCCCGTCATCGGCACCGAGGGCGGGCGGGAATTCTTCCGCGTGCTCATCAGGGCCGAGGCGGAAGACATGGACATCGCCCTGGCCGAGCAGGACATCCTGGACGCCGGCCGCACCCTGGTCGCGCGGCATCCGGAGGTCGGCGCTATCGTCCTGGAATGCACCAACATGCCGCCCTATGCAGCGGCACTGCGGGAGGCGGTCGGCCTGCCGGTCTATGATATCTACTCCATGATCCGCTGGTTCCAGGCCGGGATCCGGCCCCGCCGCTTCGTCTGAGGCGCCGGCAGCCTGGCCCGTTCCGGAGCAAGGACCATCCTCCAAACGTGACTGGCACCGCTGACGCCGCCGTTTCCGGCCGGCGTTGTTCCGCCATTACGGCGCCGCCCCACGGGACGGCGCAGCGCAGGAGGATGCCTGATGACCAGCTTCACTGAAGGCGACGGCAATGACACGCTGATCGTTGTCCCAGGTTCGCACAGCTATGACGGTGGCGGCGGCACGGACACGCTGGAATTCGGCGGGATCCCGTTCCAGCAGGCGACGGTGGCAAAGACCGGCCCCCTCTCGGGCACCGTCACGGTCGGCAGCGATGTCAGCACCTTCAGCAATATCGAGAATCTCGGCTTCTTCGACGGCCGCCTGACCTTCGACATCGCCGACCGGGATGCGCAGATCTATCGGCTCTATGGCACGGCCTTCGACCGCACGCCGGACCAGCCCGGCTTCGAGAACTGGACCGACCTGCTGGACGGCACCTTCAGCCTGCAGGAAGTCGCGGACTTCTTCCTTGCCTCGCCGGAAGGCGCCGCGCGCTTCGACTCGCTCGACGATACCGCCTTCGTGACGACACTCTACCAGGGCACCCTGGGGCGCAGCGGCAGCCCCGAGGAGATCGAACACTGGCTCGGGGTGCTGGCGAACAGCGCGACCCGCGGCGACGTGCTGCTCGGCTTCTCCGAAAGCCAGGAGCACGTCAACCTGACTGCCAGCGCGGTGCAGGCCGGACTTTGGGATAATGACCGGGACATCATCACCATCTCGATCGCCTATCACACCGGCCTCGGCCGCGCGCCCGACCTGGACGGCGCGCGTGCCTGGGCTGCCTTCCTCGATATCGGCGGCATCGATGAGCACGACCTGACCGATGCCATCGCCGCCCTGCCGGAATTCGACAACCACCACAGCGGCCAGGACAATGCCGGCTATGTGACGCAACTCTACCAGGAGGGGCTGGGGCGGACGCCGGCCCAAGCGGAGGTGGATGCCTGGGTCTCGCTCCTCAATTCCGGCACTTCGCGTGAGGAGGTCTATTTCGGTTTTGTCTCCTCGCCGGAGGCACTGGCGCATGCCTACGCCCAGGCGACCGAGGGCATCGTCTTCGCCTAATGCGCGCCATCACCTCCCGGCCGGCGGGCGCCATCCCGGAGGAAGGGCCAGCAGCTCGGGCGAGGCCGCGGCCGGCGGTCCCGGCGGCACCACCCCGCAGGAGGGGCGGAGCACGCCGCAATCCCAGCGATGGCCGGCGGGGCGGCCGTTCAGCGCCCCACCTGGTTGCCAGCGGCATTCGCAGAGCTTCTCCCCAAAGCAGGCAACCATGCCCTCTCGCCCTGCGGCACAGGCGGGCGGGGCTTGGGCCGCAGCCATCCCAGAGCCAAGCAGCAGCAGGAGGAGCAGCAGCATCACGGGCATGTGCCGCAGCCTGACAGCGGCGCGTCAACAAAGCCGAAACGCGAAAGGGGCTCCGACCCTGCGGCCGGAGCCCCCGAAGGATCCGCCTTGCGGCGCGGACTACTTCAGCGTGACCGCCTGGCGGCCCCGCTGTCCGTCACGAACCTCAAGCGCCACCTTTTCGCCCTGCTGCACATCGGCCCGGCCAGCGCGCTGCAGGACGGAGGAGTGCAGGAACACATCCTGCCCGCCGTCATCCGGGGTGACGAAGCCGAAGCCGCGTACCTGGTCGAACCACTTGACCGTGCCGCTCAGGCTATAGGTCGGGCCGCCCGCGTCGCGGTCGAAATCCCGCCGCGGCGGACGGTCGCCGAAA
>CALGVL010000377.1 GCA_937930165.1 uncultured Acetobacteraceae bacterium | reverse complement strand
GACAGCGTATGGAAGGGCCGGGGGATCTGGAAGGTGCGGCCGATCCCCCGCCGGCAGATCCGGTCGGCGGTCAGGCCGCCGATCTCCTCCCCCGCCAGCCGCACCGAACCTGCCGTGGGCCTCAGCATGCCGGCGATGCAGTTGAAGGTCGTGCTCTTGCCCGAGCCATTGGGGCCGATCAGCCCAAGGATCTCCCCGGGCGCCACGGAAAAGGACACCGCATCCACGGCGGTGAAGCCGCCGAAGCGCTTGGTCAGCCCCTCGACCCGAAGCAGCGCCTCTCCGCTCACGAGCGCGCCGCGAAAGCGTTGGAAGCCGGCAGAGGCAGCACCGGCGGCCGGCCGGCAATGGCATCCGGCCAGACCACATGCGACCTGCCGTCCTCGAACTGCATCACCACGGCGATGCTGCGCGCATTCTGCCCGGCCATCACATCCTCCGGCGGGTTGAATTTCACGCCATAGCCCTGGATGGTGCCGCCGATCGGGATGTCCACCTGCAGCGCCGCCTCGCGCAGCGCATCGGCGGACATGCCGCCGGTCTTCCGCACCGCGGGCTTCAGCACGTGCTCCAGGAAGATCCAGGTATTGTTGAAGCCCATGGAGGCGTGGGTCGGCAGGTCGCGCATCGGGTGCTTGGCCCGGAAGCGCTCGACGAAGGCCTTTGCCAGATCGCCGACACCCGGCCGCAGCTTCGACCAGTCCAGCATCTCGGTCGCGGCCGGATCCACGTTGCAGAAGTGATTCACATCCTTCCCGAAGGTCTCGGTCAGCCGGTCGATCTGCGAATAGCCGGCGCCATGTCCGATCAATGCCTTGAAGCGCAGGCCGCCGGACTTTGCCTGGCGCAGGAACAGCGTGATGTCGGGGTTGTAGCCGGTGTGCAGGATCACATCCGGCCGCTCCCGCCGCAGCTTGGTCACCAGGGTGGAGAGATCGGCGGCGGTGGCGGCATAGGCCTCCTTCAGCACGATGTTCATGTTCTGGGCCTTGGCCTGCTGCTCCAGCCCCGTCGCGACGCCGGTGCCGTAGGGCCCGTCCTCATAGATGACGGCAAGCCGCACGCGCTCCGGCGCCATGCCGAGCCCCTTCTGCGCATGTTCACGAATGAAGGCGGTGGAGGCCTCGGCATACTGGTCCGAATGCACCGTCGGGCGGAACACGTAGCGCAGGTGCCGATCCTTCAGAACGGCGGAGGAAATGGCGCTGGTAATCCACATGATCTTCCGCGCCTGCTCGAAGCGGCCGGAGAGCGGCACGGCATGGGCGGAGGAGTAGATGCCCGTCACCACCTCCAGCCCTTCCTGGCCCAGCAGCCGCTCGGCCTCATTGATGGCGGTGTCGGCCTTGCTCTGGCTGTCGGCGGTCACGGCCTGGACGGGGCGGCCGTCCACGCCGCCGCGCTCATTGAACAATTCGATGGCGACCTCGGCGCCCCAGAACAGCGGCTGGCTGCCAGCGCCGGCGAAGGGACCGGACAGGTCGGTCATCACGCCGACCCGCAGGGGTTCCCCGCGCGCCGGACCCTGCGCCCGCACCTGAGCCGGCACGGTCACCGCCAAGCCGAGCGCCGCGCCCGCCTGCAACAGGCCGCGTCGCGTGGATCGGTTCGTTTCCATTTCCTGTTTCCTCCCAGACGCGCCGCCTCAGCAGCCGATGGGACGCCGTGGCGAGGCGGGAGGAGGAGCAGGGCCGGTTATGCCGACAGATCAAACAGTCGCCGGGGCAGAGCCGCCCCTCGACATCCTTCGCCCTCGGTTTCCTCCCATCGCACGCGCGTTCGTCCGCGTTACTGCCCTTCCAGCAAAGGGCGAGGAGGCGCCGGCCGTCAAGCGCGGCGACGGGGCTGGGCTGAAACCGTGAAACCGGCGCTCAGTGGACCTGGCCGGGCTGGTGCGGGCTGTCCAGGCTGAAGGTCGGGATGACCACGTCGAAACTCTCGCCCGTGTCGCTGACCACCATGTGATAAGTGCCGCGCATGAAGCCGGAGGGCGTCGCGAGAGGCGTGCCGGAGGTGTATTCGAAGCTCTCCCCCGGTTCGAGCACCGGCTGCTCTCCCACCACCCCGTCGCCATGCACGCGCTGCGTGCGCCCCTGCGCGTCGGTGATGAGCCAGGTACGCTTGAGGAGCTGCACGGTCTGCCGCCCCTCATTGGCAATGGTGATGCGATAGGCCCAGACGAAATGCCCGCGCTCCGGCTCCGACTGGTCGGCGAGGTAGAAGGCGCGCACCGTCACCCGGATGTCGCGGGTGACCTGCGTGTAGGCGGGAATGGTCGCCATGGCACAGTCAGGCCCGGCGCATCGCCGCCGTGGCCAGGCCGGCGCCGATCAGGATGGAGCCGCCCAGCCGGTTGAAGCCGCGCCGCACCGCTGGCCTCGTCACCGCGCCGGACAGCCGCGCCGCCAGCAGCGCATAGAGCCCGGCATTCAGCGCAGCCAAGCACACGAAGGTGATCACGAGCACCACCGCCTGCGCCGCGAAGGGCGCCGCCGGATCGATGAATTGCGGCACGAAGGCCAGGAAGAAGGCGATGCTCTTGGGGTTCAGGGCGGTGACCACATAGGCTTCGCGCATGGCCCGCCGCGCCGTGAGCGGCGCCGCGCCCGCCTCGGCCGGGGCGCGCCAGAGCTTCACGCCGAGCCAGATCAGATAGGCCGCGCCCGCCCATTTCAGCAGGTTGAACAGCGTGGCCGAGGCCGCCAGCAGCGCCCCCAGCCCGGCCAGGGAAAGGGTCATGGCGGTGAGGTCGCCGAGCGCGACGCCGGCGACCAGGGGCAGCGCATTCCGCCTGCCGCCGCCGAGCGACTGGCCGATCACCAGCAGGATGGTCGGCCCCGGGATCGCCAGCACGGCAACCGAGGCGAGGGCGAAGGCAGTCCAGGTCTCCAGCGTCATCGGCATCCCTCTTCCCGTCCCGCCAGCCTGCCATGCCGGCGGGGCGGCGCGCTACTCCGTCGCGAAGGCGCGCCGCTGCACCCGGCGCTACTCCGCCGCGCGGGCGAGGGCCCCATCCAGCGCGTCCAGCGCCTGGGCGAGATCCTCGATCAGATCCGCGACATCCTCCAGCCCGACCGAAAGCCGGATCGTGCCATCGGTGATGCCGAGCCGCGCCCGCTCCTCCGCACCGATGCGCATATGCGTGGTGGTGGCAGGGTGCGTCACCATGCTCTTGGCATCGCCGAGATTGTTGGAGATGTCGATGATCTGCAGCGCATCGCAGAAGCGGAAGGCGGCCTCCTTTCCGGCGAGATCGAAGGTGACCATGGTACCGCCGCCCGACATCAGCCGCTTGGCCAGCGCATGCTGCGGATGGTCGGCGCGGAAGGGATAGAGCACGCGCGAGACCTCGGCCCGTTCCGAGAGGAAATCGGCAATGGCGGAGGCGCTACGGCACATGGCGTTGACGCGCAGCGCCATCGTCTCCAGCCCCTTCAGGATGACCCAGGCATTGAAGGGGGAGAGGGAGGCGCCGGTGTTGCGGGTGAAGGGCTGCAGCACCTCCTCGATCCATTTCCGCGAGCCCAGCACCGCACCGCCGAGGACCCGCCCCTGCCCATCCATGTGCTTGGTGCAGGAATAGACCACCACATCGGCACCCTGCTGCAGCGGCTTCTGCAGCAGGGGCGTGGCAAAGACATTGTCCACCACCACGATCGCCCCGGCCTTGTGCGCCAGCGCCGCCACCGCCGGCAGGTCCACCAGCTCCAGCATCGGGTTGGAGGGGGTTTCCAGCAGCACCAGCGCGGCCGGGGTGGACAGCGCCTTCTCCCACTGGGCCAGGTCGCTGCCGTCCACGAACTCGCCCTGGATGCCGTAGCGCGGCAGCAGGGTGGAGACGATCCAGTGACAGGAGCCGAACAGGGCGCGGGAGGCGACGACCCGGTCTCCTGCCTTCAGATGCGCCAGCAGGGCGGCATGGACGGCGGCCATGCCGGTCGGGGTCATGCGGCAGGCTTCGGCGCCTTCCAGCGCGGCCAGCCGGGCCTCCAGCATCTGCACGGTGGGGTTGCCGAAGCGGGAATACTGGAAATGCTGCGCCGTGCCGTTGAAGGTCGCCTCGGCCTGGGCGGCGCTGTCATAGACGAAGCCGGAGGTGAGGAAGAGCGCCTCCGAGGTCTCGTCGAAATTGCTTCGGTTCGTGCCGCCGCGGACCAGGAGCGTGGCGGGGCGGAGAGGGCGCTGGGGCAGGGATCTGGACATCGCGGCAGGGGCACCTTGCAGAACACGCGGCGTCCGGCCCCTTCACGGAGCGTGGGGGCACCGGCGGCAACCCCCAACGGCCGTTTAGCGCGTTTGTTTCTCTCCGGTTGACGCATGGCGCCGACCGGGACCCTGGGCCTTCTCACCACCAGTGGATGACCCTGTACAGGGGCTCGCCGCAAGCTGGCCGGACAAATCGCGAGCCTCCCCGGTCCGGGGAGGCGAAGGTTCTACCGCCCGCCTTGCCCCCGGGGCAAGCCTCCGGTATCTCTATGCGCCCTGGGCGGGCGTAGTTCAGAGGTAGAACGTCAGCTTCCCAAGCTGAATGTCGTGGGTTCGATTCCCATCGCCCGCTCCAGAAATCCCAGACAGCCGGGGCGCCGATCACATGGGTTCGGAGGCGTTGCAGTGATGCAGCCGGCCCCCGGCACGGAGGCAGGCAGCCGTTTCGGATGGCTGATGGCCTATCTGGGGCGCCGGGAACTCCTCCTGCCGGTGCTTCTGCTCGTCACTGCCGGCACGCTCCTCGCCTTCGGCAAGCTCGCCGTCGAGGTGCTCGAGGGTGAAACCCGCTCCTTCGACCGCGCCCTCCTCCTCGCCTTCCGCAACCCGGCGGATCCCTCGGACCCGCTCGGCCCCCGCTGGCTGGAGGAGGCGGCACGGGACATCACCAGCCTCGGCAGCACCGTGGTCCTGACATTTGTCACCCTGGCCGTGGCAGGCTTCCTGGCGCTGGCCCGGAAACGGGGGGCGGCGCTGCTGGTCCTTGTCTCGGTCGGCGGCGGCACGCTGCTCAGCACCCTGCTGAAGCTGGGATTCGAGCGGCCGCGGCCGGATCTCGTGCCGCATGCGGCCGCCGTCTACACAGCGAGCTTCCCGAGCGGCCATGCGATGCTCTCGGCCATTACCTACCTGACGCTCGGCACCCTTCTCGCGCGCATCCAGCCGCGGCGGCGGCTGCGGGCCTATATCGTCGCCATCGCGGTGCTGCTGACGCTGCTGGTTGGGACCAGCCGGATCTATCTCGGCGTCCACTGGCCCACGGATGTCCTCGCCGGCTGGTGCCTCGGCGCCGCCTGGGCAATGCTCTGCTGGGCGGTGGCCCTCTGGCTGCAACGGCGCGGCCGGGTCGAGTCCAACGGCA
>CALGVL010000376.1 GCA_937930165.1 uncultured Acetobacteraceae bacterium | reverse complement strand
GTGCGAGTTCCGCGACGCCGCCGAAATCGCCGATGCCGAGATCGCCCGGCCGGCGCAGGGAATAGATCTGCGCGGCAAGCGCCCAGGGCGCCGAGCCCTCATGCTCCGCCGCGCCGGCATCCTCCAGCGAGAAGCAGCGCGGCGGCGCGGCGGCGACAGTCGTATGGCCGGCATCCAGGCTCAGGCGGTGGTAGCCCGGCGCGGAGATGGCCGGCAGCCGTGCCTCTCCCGCCCAGCCGCGCTCCAGCCTGCCTTCCAGATGGTGGCCCTGCTCGAAATCCAGCCGGAAGCGGTGGCCAGGCGCGGCGCCGGGCACAGCAACGCCATCCGGGCCGCAGGTCAGGGTGATCAGCGGCGGCAGACGGTCCCGAAGCTGCGCCAGCACCGCCTGCGCCTCCCGCCTGTCAGCGGGCAGGCCGAGGGCCGCGAGCACGGCACGCAGGGTGTCCGGCCCAACCTCCTTCTCCTCGCCATGCACGTTGCGCCAGGTGGTGGCGATTCCCGCGGCCTCGGCCAGTTCGCGCAGCGACGCATCCATCATGCCGGCCCCTTCCCTGTGGATCCGCCCGGCTCAACCAGGGCGATGCAGCAACGCGGCAGCAGTGTTCCGGTGCCGAGAGTGCCGGCAGCGCCGGCGATGCTCTCGAACAGCAGTTCTCCGGCCGCGGTGCAGGAGGCGGGTTGCGGGCCGAGATTGACGGCGATGGCCAGGACCGAACCATCGCCAAGCCGCCAGCGGGCCAGCACCGCGGCCTCCCCCACCGGCTGCGCGCCAATGGCCCGCGTGCCGGGCAGATGCGGGATGATGCGCACCCGGCGCAGAGCCAGCAGGCGGCGATGCAGGGCGAGCGTCGCGGCATGCGGCGGATTCGCTGCTTCCTGCGGATCGGGGATGGAGGCGCGGAAGGTTTCCTCCGCATTCGGGTCGGGGATGCGCTCGCGCGTCGCCGGATCCTGGAAGGCGGCGAATCTGGCGAATTCCTTTCGCCTTCCATCACGGACAAGCCGCGCCAGATCCGGCTTGTGGTCGGTGAAGAACAGGAAGGGCGCGGTGGCGCCCCACTCCTCGCCCATGAACAGCATGGGAATCTGTGGGCAGAGCAACAGCAACGCCGTCGCCGCCACCAAGGAGTCCGGGTTTGCAAGCCGCGCCAGCCTTTCGCCGAAGGCCCGGTTGCCGATCTGGTCATGGTTCTGCAGGAACAGCACGAAGGCAGTGAGCGGCAGATGCGCCGAGGGCTCGCCGCGTGGCGCCCCGATATGGGCGGATTCCTGCCCCCGGAACAGGAAACCCTCTCTCAGCACGGTGGCGAGCTTGGCGGCGCCGTCGGCGTGGAAGTCCTCGTAATAGCCCTCCTCCTCCCCGGTCAGCAGCGGGTGGAGGGTGTTGTGGCCATCATCGTTCCATTGCGCGTCGAAGCCGCCGACTGGGCGGAGGTGGCGCGCCGTGTTGCGCTCGTTCTCCAGCACCAGATGGATGTGGCGGTCCGGGATCTCGCGGCGGATGCGCGCGGCCAGCGCATCCAGCCAATCTTGCTCGGCGATGGCGTGAACGGCATCGAAGCGCAGCCCGTCGAAGCGGTACTCATTCAGCCAGTAGAGGGCGTTCTCCTCGAAATAGTCGCGCACCGCCTCCTGCCGGAAGTCGATGGCGGCACCCCAGGGCGTATGCACCTTCTTGTCAAAGAAGCGCTTGGCATAGGCGTGCAGATAGGCGCCATCCGGGCCGAAATGGTTGTAGACGACATCGAGGAACATCATCAGGCCGATGCCATGCGCGGCATCCACCAGCGCCTTCAGCTCCTCCGGCGAGCCATAGGCCGTATCCGGTGCATAGGGCAGCACGCCATCATAGCCCCAGTTGCGGCGCCCCGGGAAATCGCCGATCGGCATCAGCTCGATCGCCGTGACGCCAAGATCCCGGAGCCGCGGCAGCGCGGCCCGCACCCCGGCAAAACCGCCCATGGCGCCGGCGTGAAGCTCGTACAGCACCACCTCGTGCCAGGGCCGGCCGCGCCAGCCGGGATGGCGCCACGCGTAAGCGTGCGGATCCACCACCACAGAGGCATCATGCACATCGCCGGCCTGGAGCCGCGAGGCCGGATCCGGTACGGCAAGGTCGGGCGAGACGCGGAATCGGTAGCGCGCACCGGCGCCGGCAGGCGCTTCCGCCTCGAACCAGCCATCGCCCATGGCCTGCATTGGCAGCGGGTCGTGCCCCTCGATCTCCAGCGCCACCTGCGGGCTGTCCGGCGCCCAAAGCCGGAAGCGCGTGCGGTCCGGCGCAAGCAGGGTGGCGCCCCAGCGCGTCGGCTGCGCGAAGCGGGTCATGGCGGCAACCTGGCGGCGAGCAGCGTCACGGCGCGCGGTGCGACCGGCACGGCCTCATCCAGCACCGGGCGCTCCGGCGTGTCCGGATGCGCGCTGTCCAGCACCAGCATCCAGTCCAGCCGCGGCCGCGGCAGCGCGAAGGCATGTCCCGCGCCATCGGCGTTCAGTAGCAGCAGGATGACGTCCACGCCGCCATCCGGCGCTGCCATGGCGCGGCGCAGCGCGAGGGTGCGCGCCTCCGGCTCGTTCCAGGCCTCCGAAGTCATGGCTTGGCCATGCTGATCGAACCAGGCGATATCGTTCAGGCCCGGCCGCAACTCCGTCGCACCATGCAGGAAGACGGGCGGCCGCAGCGGTGGCAGGCGTCGGCGCAGTGCGACCAGCCGGGCGGTGAAGCGGCACAGCGCCTGGGCCTCCGGCGTCGCGGCGCGCTCCCAATCCACCCAGCTCGTCTCATTGTCCTGGCAATAGGCGTTGTTGTTGCCGCCCTGGCTGCGGTCCATCTCGTCGCCTGCCAGCAGCATGGGCGTACCGGCCGAGGCGAAGAGGGTCGCCAGCATGGCGCGCTGTAGCGCGGCACGGGTGGCGTTGATGACCGGATCCTCCGTCTCCCCCTCCACGCCCCAGTTGGCGGAGAAATTCTCCGTATGCCCGTCGCGGTTGTCCTCGCCATTTGCCTCATTGTGGCGTTCGGCATAGGTGACCAGATCGTGCAGGGTGAAGCCGTCATGGGAGGCGATGTAGTTGATGCTCGCCCAGGGACGGCGGCGGCGGCGGTCGAACAGCTCGGCCGAGCCGGCCAGCCGCGCAGCGAGCTCCGCCCGCATGCCGGGATCACCCCGCCAGAAGCGGCGAACGCCGTCACGGTACCGATCGTTCCACTCGGCGAAGCCCGGCGGGTGGTTGCCGAGCTGATAGCCGCCCGGGCCGAGATCCCATGGCTCGCTGATCAGCTTCACCCGCGACAGGGTCGGGTCCTGGCGCACCGCGTCGAAGAAGCCGGAGCCGGGATCGAAGCCCGTCGCCTCCCGCCCCAGGATGGGGCCGAGGTCGAAGCGGAAGCCGTCCACATGATATTCACGCACCCAATAGCGCAAACTGTCCATGACCATCTGCAACACGCGCGGATGCGAAAGGTTGAGCGTGTTGCCGGTGCCGGTGTCATTGATGGCATGCCGCTCCTCCCCCGGCACCAACCGGTAGTAGGAGGCGTTGTCGAGTCCGCGCCAGCACAGCGTCGGGCCCATCTCGCTGCCCTCGCAGGTGTGGTTGTAGACGACATCGAGGATCACCTCGATGCCCGCCGCGTGCAGGCGGCGGACCGCCACCTTCAGCTCGTTGCGCATCCATGGCTCGATCAGGTAGCGCGGCTCCGGCGCGAAGAAGGCAAGCGTCGAATAGCCCCAGTAGTTGCGCAGCCCCTTCTGCACCAGGAAGCGGTCCTGCAGGAAGGCTTGGATCGGCAGCAGCTCGATGGCGGTGATTCCCAGGCGCAGCAGGTGATCCAGGATGCGCGGATCGGCCAGGGCGGCGAAGGTGCCGCGCTCCCGCGGCTCGATATCCTCCCGCCGCATGGTCAGGCCGCGGACATGCGCCTCGTAGATGACGGTGCGGTCCCAGGGGGTGCCGGGCGGGCGGTCGTCGCCCCAGTTGAAGCTGTCGTCCACAACCACGGATTTCGGCATGGCAGGCGCGCTGTCGCGGCGATCGAAGGAGAGGTCGACGCGGCCGGCGCCGACCCGGTAGCCGAACAGCGCATCGGACCAGCGCAACTCGCCAGCCAATTGCCTTGCGTAGGGGTCGAGCAGCAGCTTGTGTGGGTTGAAGCGGTGGCCATGCCGCGGCTCATAGGGCCCATAGGCGCGGTAGCCGTAAAGCAGGCCGGGACGCGCTTCCGGCAGGTAGCCGTGCCAGACCTCGTCCGTGCATTCCGGCAGCGGCAGCCGTGCAATCTCCCGCCGCCCGGCGGCATCGAAGAGGCAGAGATCGATGCGCTCGGCATTCGCCGAGAAGACCGCGAAATTGACACCGAGCCCGTCCCAATTCGCCCCCAGCGGATCCGGCCGGCCGGGCAACAATCGATCCGGTATAGGCGGCATGCTACCCCTGCGGCAGGAGGATCAGCGCGGCCAAGGGTGGAAGGAAAAGCGGCAGGGACTGCTCGAAGCCGTGGCTCGCAACCGGCTCCGCAACAACGGAACCACCGTTGCCCGTATTGGTTCCGCCATAGGCGGCACCGTCGGTGTTCAACACCTCGCGCCAGGTGCCGCCGCGCGGAACCCCCACGCGATAGCCATGGCGCGGCACCGGGGTGAAATTGCAGATGACGAGCGCCGGCAGGTCGTCCCCTGCGCCAAGGCGCAGCCAGGCGAAGACGCTCTGCGCCCGGTCGTCGCCGACAACCCAGCGGAAACCTTCGGGCGCGCAATCCAGCCGGTGCAGGGCGGGGATGCCGCGATAGGCGGCATTCAGGTCGTTCACCAGGCGCTGGATGCCGCGATGCCTTGGATCGTCCAGCAACCCCCAGGGCAGCGCGGCATCGTGGTTCCACTCCGTCGGCTGGGCCAGCTCGCCACCCATGAAGAGCAGCTTCTTGCCCGGATGCGTCCACATGAAGGCGAGATAGGCGCGGAGATTGGCGAATTGCCGCCAGGGATCACCCGGCATCTTCCGCAGCAGGGAACCTTTTCCATAGACCACCTCGTCATGCGAGAGCGGCAGGATGAAGCGCTCGCTCCAGGCATAGACCAGGCCGAAGGTCATATCGTCGTGGTGGTGGGTACGGTGCACCGGGTCGCGCTCGATGTAGCGGAGCGTGTCGTGCATCCAGCCCATGTTCCATTTGTAGGAGAAGCCAAGGCCGCCTTCGGAACTCGGCCGCGTCACGCCCGGCCAGGCGGTGCTTTCCTCGGCGATCACCACCGCGCCCGGGCAGCGTTCCGCGACCACGGCGTTCAGCTCCTTCAGGAAGGCGACGGCTTCCAGATTTTCCCGCCCGCCATAGCGGTTGGGGATCCATTCGCCGGCGCGGCGGGAATAGTCGCGGTAGAGCATCGAGGCCACCGCATCCACGCGCAGCCCGTCCGCATGGTAGTGCTCCAGCCAGTGCAGGGCGCTGGCGATCAGGAAGCCGCGAACCTCGTTGCGGCCGAAATTGTAGATCGCGCTGTTCCATTCGGGGTGGAAGCCCTCGCGCGGATCCTCATGCTCGTAGAGCGCCGTGCCGTCGAAGCGGTACAGCCCGTGCGGATCGGTTGGGAAATGCGCCGGCACCCAGTCCAGGATCACGCCAATCCCCGCCGCATGCGCGCGGTCAACGAAATGCGCGAAGCCGGCAGGAGAGCCGAAGCGCGCGCTCGGCGCGAAGAGGCCGAGCGGCTGGTAGCCCCAGGAGCCGCCGAAGGGGTGCTCCATCACCGGCAGGAATTCCAGGTGGGTGAAACCCATGCCCTGGACATAGGGAATCAACCGGTCAGCGAGCCTTTCCCAATCGGGCGGCGTGCCGGCCGCGTCGTGCCACCAGGAGGTCGGATGCACCTCATAGATCGAGATCGGCGCATCCGGTGCCTGCCGCGCGGCGCGCGCCTGCATCCAGGCCGCATCGCTCCAGGCGAAGGGCGCCGGATTGGCGATGCGGGAGGCGGTGGCGGGCGGCAGCTCGGTCTGCAGCGCCACCGGATCCGCCTTCAGTGGCAGCACCGCGCCATCGGGGCCGAGCAATTCGTACTTGTAGACCGTGCCGGGGCGCAGGCGCGGGATGAACAGCTCCCACACCCCGGCCTCCTGGCGCAGGCGCATCGGGTGGCGGCGGCCGTCCCAGCCGTTGAACTCACCCACCACGGAAACCCGGCGCGCATTCGGTGCCCAGACGGCGAAGCGCACGCCCGGCACACCATCCACCGCCATGGCCTGCGCGCCGAAGACGCGCGCCAGCTCGAAATGCCGTCCCTCGGCGAAGAGATGCATATCGAGCGAACCGAGCAGCAGGCCGAAGGAATAGGGATCCTCTGTCTCCTGCACCCCGCCCGGCCACTCGATGCGCAGGCGATAGGGCACTTGGCGCGCGATCCGGCCGGCGAAGAAACCGGCGGGATGGATGCGTTCCAGCCGCCCGAGTTCCTCCCCGCCCTCCCGCGCCACCACCGTCACGCCATGCGCGCCGGGTTGGAAGCTGCGCACTTCCTGCCCATGCGGGCCAAGCAGGGCAAAGGGATCGCCGTGGCGGCCGGCGACCAGCGCCTCGATCGCGGGCCGCATGGTTTCGATCATGCTCATGGCACCAACCGATCGGCCAGCGCCGCCAGGCCGCGCAGGGGAACGCCGATCCAGGTGGGGCGGTTGGCCGCTTCATAGCGGATCTCATAGGCCGCCTTCTCGACCAGGAAGAGGTCGAGCAGCGCCGCCTCGGCCTCTGCCGGCACCCAGGGATCCGGGGCTTCCGCCGCGACGGCACGATAGGCGGAGAGGAAGGCCGCGCTCGCCTCCTGCTGCCAGCGCCCGATCAGCGCCGCGCGGCGCTCGGTCGGGGCGGCGGTGGCGGTGGCGGAAGCCTCGTTCGCAGTAGCGACCGAGGCGGCATAGTCGAAGCTGCGCAGCAGGCCGGCGACGTCGCGCAGCGGGCTGCCCTTGGCGCGCCGCTCCTCCAACGGACGGGCCGGCTCTCCCTCGAAATCCACGATGATCGCGTCACCCTGGGCAACCAGAACCTGGCCCAGATGGAAATCGCCATGCAGGCGCGTCTTCAGCGCGCCAGCGGCGGATTGCGCGAGGCCACGCACCGCCTCCCGCAATGCCTCCCGGCGGCTGACCAGCCGCGTGGCCAGCGCCGCATCGGCCTCCGCCAGGTCCTTACGGGCCGCCAGCAGGTCGAGTGCCGGCTCAAGCTGGCCGAGTGCGCCCATGGCCCAGGCGTCGCGATCAGCCTCGGTCGCGACCTCCGGCGCGAAGGCCGGATCCTCGGCCGGCCTGGCGAGGACCGCGTG
>CALGVL010000375.1 GCA_937930165.1 uncultured Acetobacteraceae bacterium | reverse complement strand
TCGGCATCCAGCTCCGTGCGGATCTCCCGCGCATGCCCGGCCTCCAACGGCAGGGGACGGTGGATGGCGAAGTCCCGCAGCTCCAGCGCCGCCGCCTCCGGGTGCCGGGCGGCGCCGGCGGCCAGCGCCATCTCCAGCATGGCGGCGGCCGGCAGCACCGGCTCCCCGGCCAGGCGGTGATCGGCCAGCCAGGGCTCCTGTGCCGTGTCCAGATGCCGGGTCCAGACCCCCGGTTCCAGCCCCCGTCGGCAGCCGAGCAGCGGGTGCTCCAGGACCGGATTGGCCAGGGGCACCGCCTCGGGGCTGGGCGTGTACCAGATGCGCTGCCGCGCGAAGGGGGTGTGCGGCAGGCCGCGCCGCTCCGCCGGGCCGGCGAAGGCGGGGCCACCGCGGGGATCGGCGCCGTGCAGGAAGGCGCGGTCGGCGATGCCGGGGAAGGGGTCGGCCAGCGGGTCGCGCTCGGCATCGCGGCGGGAGAGGCTGCCCAGCACGGCCGCCTCCGTCGCCGCCTCGCGCAGCCCTTCCCGCAGGTAGCTCTGCAGCACCGGGTTGGGGCCGATCTCCAGGAACAGCGTGGCGCCCATTCCGGCGGCCCGCTGCAGCGCCGGCAGGAAGCGCACCGGTTCGCGCAGGTTGCGCCACCAATAGGCGGGGGTGCAGTCCGCCGGTGCCAGCACCTCCCCGGTCACGGTGGAGACCAGGGGCAGCCGCGGTTCCGTGGCGGCAAGCCCGCCGAGCTCGGCCAGCAGCCCCTCCTGCACGGGGTCCATGGCGGCGCTGTGGAAGGCGTAGTCCAGATCGAGCGGGACGAAGCTCCAGCGCCGTGCCTCGGCCAGTTCCGCCAGGCGGGCGAGCAATTCGGCCGGCCCGGCCACGGTGACGGCCCGTGGCGCATTGATGGCGGCGATCTCCAGCCCCCGCGCCTCGCCTTCCTCGGTCACGCTGCCGCATTCGGCCAGGACCGGCAGCGCCTCCGCCTCGCTCGCGCCGAGCGCCGCCATGCGGCCGATGCCGCGCCGCCGGTGCTGTTGGCGGCTGCGTGCCACCAGCAGCCGCGCTGCCGTCTCCAGGTCGAGCAGGCCGGCGGCCTCGGCCGCCGCCACCTCGCCCACCGAATGGCCGAGGCAGAGATCGGGGCGGATGCCCTGCTCCGCCAGCGCCGCGACGATGCCGTGCTGCACGGCGAAGAGCAGCGGCTGCGCCCGGTCGGTGGCAGCCAGCGCCGCCGCGGTCACGCCTTCCGCCAGCGCCTCCGCCACCGACCAGCCGAGCAGCGGGGCGAGCGCCGCATCGGCGGCCTGCACCCCGGCGCGGAAGGCGGGGCTGGCCGCCAGCGCATCCCGGGCCATGCCGGGCCATTGCGCGCCATTGCCGCTGAAGACGAAGGCGATGCGCGCGGGCAGGCGGGCGGCGCGCGGCGCCGCCTCCGCCGTGGCGCGCCATTCGGCCAGGGCGGTGGCAAGCGCCGGGGCATCGGCGCCGCGCAGCGCCAGGCGGTGCGGCAGCAGGTCGCGGTGCCGCGCCGCGCCGCGGAGCAGGGCGGGAAGCTGCGGCGCCGGCACCGATGCCAGCCGGGCCTGCCACCGCTCCGCCAACGCCCGCAGCGCCGCGGCGGAATGCGCCGAGAGCAGCAGCGGCGGCAGCGGCGCAGGGGCAAGGGCCGGGGCCGGCCCGGCGCCCGGCGAGGGCGCGGCGGCGAGCAGGGCCGAGGCATTGGTGCCGCCGAAGCCGAAGCTGTTGACGCCGATCGCCGCCCGGTCCCGGCGTGGCAGCGGCTCCGGCGTCGTCGGCACGCGCAGGCCGAGGCGCTTGAAGTCAATTGCCGGGTTCGGCTGCTCGAAATGCAGGGAGGGCGGGATGCGGCCATGCTCCAGCACCAGCATGGCCTTGAGCAGCCCGGCCATGCCGGAGGCCGGCTCGGTATGGCCGATATTGGTCTTGGCCGAGCCGATGGGCAGCGGCCCGGTGCGGCGGCCGGCGATGGCGGCACCGATGGCCGCGGCCTCGATCGGGTCGCCGGCGGCGGTGCCGGTGCCATGCGCCTCGAAATAGCCGAGGCGGTCGGGGGCGATGCCGGCTTCGGCCAGCACCTGCCGCATCAGCGCCGCCTGCGCCGCCTGGCTGGGCAGGGAGAGCCCGACCGTCCGCCCCGCCGCGTTGACGCCGGAGCCAAGGATGACGGCGCGCACCGCATCGCCGTCCCGCAGCGCGTCCTCCAGCCGCTTCAGCAGCACGACGCCGCCGCCCTCGGCGCGTACATAGCCGTCGGCGCGCGCGTCGAAGGCATGGCAGCGGCCGGAGGGGGAGAGCATCCCCGCCTTGGCGAAGCCCAGGAAGGGGAAGGGCGAGAGCAGCAGGTTCACGCCCCCGACCACCGCTGCCGGCAGCCGCCCGGCCCTGAGCGCCTCGCAGGCCCAGTGCAGCGCCACCAGGGCGGAGGAGCAGGCGGTGTCCACCGTCTGCGCCGGGCCACGCAGGTCGAAGACATTGCCGATGCGATTGGCGAGGATGGAGAGCGCCCCGCCGGTCATGAAGAAGCGGTCGCCCGAGGCGATGTCGCCCAGGCGCAGATCGCCGTAATCGGTCAGCGAGGCGCCGACGAATACCCCGGTCCCGCTGCCGGCCAGGGAGGAGGCGGGCCAGCCCGCATCCTCCAGCGCCTCGGCGGTCAGTTCCAGCAGCAGGCGCTGCTGCGGGTCCATCTCCGCCGCCTCGCGCGGGGAGATGCCGAAGGCGGCGGGGGCGAAGCCGGCGATGTCGGCCAGGGTGCCGGCGGCGAAGCTATAGGTCTTGCCCGGCTCTCCGCGGCGCGGATGCAGGAAGGCGGCCTGGGTGAAGCGCTCCGCCGGTATGGTGCCGACGGCGTCCCGTCCTTCCTCCAGCAGGCGCCAATAGGCCTCGAGATCCGGCGCCCCGGGCAGGCGGCAGGCGGCGCCGACGATGGCGATGGCGGCCTCGGGCCGCCGCGCCGGCTTTGGCGCCGCCCGGCGGCCGCGTCGCGGTGGCTGCGGGTCGGGCCGGGCGCGGCGGGTCATGCGGGGGTCGTGCCCAGTGCCTCTGCCGGCTGCTCCGGCAGGGGCCGGGGCTGCCAGGCGCGCGGCCGGGAGGCAGCCGGGGCGGTGCCGGCCACCACCTGCTCCAGCAGCGCCTCTACCCGGGCGAAATGCGCCTCCCAGCCCGGCGGCTGCCAGCCTGCCATCCTGGCGAGCTGGGCGGCGCGGGCGGGCGAGGCGGGCGCAGCATAGTCGAGGATGGCCCGGCGCCAGGCGGCGCCGTCCAGCGGGTCCAGGAAGTCCGGCACCGTGCCGCCCACCTCCCGCAGCGCCGGCAGGTCGCTGCAGATGGCCGGCACGCCGAGGGCCAGCGCCTCGGCCAGCGGCAGGCCGTAGCCTTCGGCGAAGGAGGGGAAGAGCAGGGCACGGGCGCCGGCCAGCAGCGCCGCCACCTCCCGGTCGCCGGGGGTGCCGGCCTCCCGCACCAGGCCGCGCAGCGCCGGGCAGCGGTCCAGCAGGTCGAGGATGTTTTCGTTCTCCCAGCCGCGGCGGCCGAGCAGCACCAGGCGCGGCGCCGCCTGCCCCAGGCGCTCGGCGAAGTCGCGCCAGATATGCAGCAGCAGCAGGTGGTTCTTGCGCGGCTCGATGGTGCCGAGGCAGACGAAATAAGGCTCGGCCGGCGGGGCGAGGGGCACCGGCCGCGGCATCTCGATGCCGAGCGGCGCGACGGCGACAGGCGGCACTGCGGCGCCATGCCGGGCGAGATGCGGCAGCAGCGTGTCCAGGGTGGCGGCGGAATTGGCGATGACGCCGTCCGCCAGGGCGGCAATGGTGGCGACGCGCCGTGCATGCCGGCGCACCTGCGGCGGCCGGGCATATTCCGGGTGGGTCAGGGGAATCAGGTCATGCACGAAGGGCACGAAGGCGGCGCCGGCGCGGCGTAGCGGTGCGATGCGCCGCGCGCGGTCCAGCGCGCAGTGCGAGACCAGCAGGAAGACCGGGCGCGGCGCGTCCAGCGCCCGGCCGAGCGCGGTCCGGCCGCCGCCCAGCGCCAGCCCGCCCAGGGCCGCGAGCGCGATCCCCTGCGCCCGGCGGCGCAGGGCAGGCGCCGGGCCGTCCCGCCACATCGTCTCCAGGCTGTCCAGCAGCTCCTCCACGCGGGCGCGCGGCAGGGCGGCGAACCGGCCCCAGGGAATTTGCGCAACGAAGGTGGAGAGGCTGGCCGGCTGCGCGAGCCAGCGGCGGGCATAGGCCATCTCGACCCGGTCGATGCCGGAGGGCGATCCGCGGCGGGCGCAGAGGAGCAGGCGCGAGATGTCCAGGATCACATGCACAGTCTGCGTGCCCATCCTCAAGCGTGCCGGGCCATTCTTCTGCCCTTGCCGCATGGTCTCAGTATCCTGTGAGGCGAGGCTGGGTCAACCAATGCGCGCAGCGGGAGGAGCATGCATCGGCGCATGGTTTCGGCAGGAGCGTGGCCTGCGCTATCTTGTAAACGCTGTTATTTTCGAATGGGAAACCGTTGCGGGTGAGTATCTGGAAACGGCGCTTCGCGGCTGAAAATTTTCGCGATCAACATGCCGACACGCTACCCGGCCTGCTTGACATTCGTGTGACCGAGATCGGGCCCGACTTCGTGCGCGCCGAAATGCCGGTGGACGGGCGGCATGTTCAGCCCTTCGGCATCCTGCATGGCGGCGGCAGCGTTGTCCTGGCCGAGACGATCGGCTCCTACTGCAGCATGATGGCGTTGCCGGAGGGGCAGGCCTGCGTCGGCGTGGAGGTGAATGCCAGCCACCTGGCTCCGGTGCGCAAGGGCGATGTGGTGACGGCGCTCTGCCGGCCGCTGCGCCTCGGCCGCAGCCTGCATGTCTGGGAGATCCAGCTCCGCCGGGGCGATGGCACGTTGACCTGCATCGCCCGGCTCACCACCGCGGTGCGCGAGGTCCGGGAATAGGACGATGCCGCAGGCCGGGCCAGCTCCGGCAGGACAGGTCGCGGGGAGGGGGTTGCAGACCCCCGGCCCAGCGGTTAGGAAGCGCCGCACTCCCGGACGCCGGGAACGGTCCTGAAAGGATTTGGCTGCTGTAGCTCAGTGGTAGAGCACTCCCTTGGTAGTATTGCCTCCCTCCGCGGAAACGCGGGGGTGCAAACCGCCCAAATTCGGGGAAGCCTTCCGCCGCAAGGCAATGGTGATCCCGAGCCAAGCCCGCCGGAAGGCGGGACGGTGTAGAGACTGGATGGGCGGCACCTAAAGTCCGGGCGACCGGCCTATGGTGAAGGGACAGTCCAGACCACGAACGCCCATGCGGGCGGCGGCGAAAGCCGAAGTGGGATGAAGGGAGAGGTCGAGAGTTCAATCCTCTCCAGCAGCACCATCCTGGCCTCGCTTCATGGCACCGATGCGCAGCTCCCCAGCGACCGCGGCCGGCCGCTCAGGCCACGGCGGCATCAATTCGGGCCAGCAGGTCGTCCTGGGCCAGCGGCTTCTCCAGCACCCCGGCGACGCCGAGTTCCGTCGCGCGCTTCGCAAGCTTCGGGCCGGTTGCGCTGGCGACGATCAACGCCGGCGTCGACAGGCCACCCGCGCGGAGGCGCGCGAGGAGGTCGAGTCCCGTGAGCTGCGGCATCTGCTGGTCCAGCACCAGGCAGGACACGCGCGCAGGCTGCGCCTCGGCGAGGAAGTGCATGCCGGAGCCATAGGTTTCGACGGTATGCCCGGCGGTCTCCAGCAGGAAGCGAAGGGACTCGCGCACAGCCGGATCGTCATCCACGACCGCGACGACACGAGGGGTTGCGCTGCTCATTGCGGTACTCCTGCCAGCCTCCCGCGTCGGGGGCTCGGATCTGGCTGGCAGGCCCCTGTCTAGGCTGCCGCGGTGCGCCGCGCCTTGACCTGGATCAGCGGGAGGAGGTGTCCGGCCCTCGCGGTTCCCCTTCCGCCCCGACGCTCAGCGCCATGCGCACGAGTTCGGAGAGGCTGCGCGCGCCCATCTTCTCCATCACACGGGCGCGGTGCACCTCCACCGTCCGCGGGCTGGTGCCGAGGTCATAGGCAATGGTCTTGTTCGGCTGGCCCGCCACCAGCCGGTCGAGCACCTGCCGCTCCCGCGGGGTGAGGCTGGCCAGCCGGCTGGCGATGTCCTCCATCTCCGCTTCACGCTCCCGCATGCGACGGCTGGCCTCGAGCGCGGAGCGGACCGCGGCGAGCAGCGCCTCGTCGTCGAAGGGCTTCTCGATGAAGTCGGCGGCGCCGGCCTTCAGCGCCTGCACCGCGACCGGCACGTCCCCATGCCCGGTCATGACGATCACCGGCAGGCGGATGCCCATTTCGATCAGCTTCCGCTGCAGGGTGAGGCCGTCAATATCCGGCATGCGCACATCGGTCAGGATGCAGCCGGTGCGCAGGCTCCCGGCAACCGCCAGGAAGGACACGGCGGATTCATAAAGGCGGACCGGGATCCCCGCGGATTCGAAAAGGAAGGCGAGGGAGTGGCGAACCGCCTCGTCATCATCGATCACATGGACGGCCGCTTCGTCAGCCATCGGCAGGCATCCTTGATCCGCGCCTCCGGCGCCGGGTGGGCCGGAAGCGGCAGGCCGGGAATACCCGGCCGCCGGGCCTGGGTCCAGCGTCCGGCACCTGCTGCACGCCGCATACGGGATTTCCCTTACGGGTAACTCCGAATTCCGGCTCGTCCTTCGCCTCGATACATCCCGGGCAACGCAGCGCATACCGGTGCGAGAGGATCGAGAGATGCAGCTCCAGGCCCGAGTGACAGAGACGCAGCCGCGGCTTTCCGAGGCCCGCAAGGCAGCGGCGGCTCCGGCAGCTCGGGCGCCCCAGCAGGATCCTTTCGACCTGCTGGAGCAATTCGGCTCCCGCCGGACGGTCCGGCGCGGCCAGGAGATCTATGCGGCGGGCGATCCTGCTGACTACTGCTACCGGATCGTGAGCGGCAGCGTCCGCACCCTGGGCCTCGACGAGGAGGGGCGGCGGCAGATCGCCGAATTCCTGCTGCCGGGCGACCTGCTCGGCTTCGACTCCCTCGGCACGCACCACCTCTCGGCCGAGGCAGTGACCGATACGGTCATCCTCTGCTACCCGCGGCGGGTGGTCGATTCCCTGGCGGAGCAGAACGGCGCGCTGGCGCTTCGCCTGCGTGACCTCGCCATGCAGCAGCTCCGGCGGGCGCATGAAAAGATGTTCCTCCTCGGCCGCAAGTCCGCGGGCGAGCGCATTGCCTCCTTCCTGCTGGAGATGGCGGCGCGGGCGCCCGGGAATGGCCGCGGCTCGGTCAGGCTGCCGATGACGCGCGGCGACATCGCCGACCATCTCGGCCTCACCATTGAGACGGTCTCCCGCAACATGGCCCAGCTCTGCCGTGACGGCACCATCGCCTCCGTGAAGTCCGGGATCGAGATCCGCGACCCGGAGGCACTCGCGGAGTTCGGCACGGAGACCCGCCACTGACGCGGCCGCGTGGCCGGAAGATGAGATCCGTCCGTTCCTCGCTGCTGGCCTGGGGCGCGGCGGCGCTGATCCTCGGCGCCACGGCCGCGCTCGCCATCAATCTCGGCACCTTCGCCGCAGTGCGGGCCAGCGGGAACCAGGCGGCCGAGGCGTTGCTGCGCGTGGAGACGCTGCTTTCCGCCGTGAAGGACGCGGAGACGGGCGGACGCGGCTATCTCCTGACCGGCGATGCAGCCTATCTCGAACCCTATCATCAGGCGCTGCGGGAGATCGAGGGCGACCTCTCCGCCGCCCAGGCGGTCGCGAGCGATCCCGAGCGGCGGCGCCACCTGGAAGCCATCGGCAGCCTCGCCCGCGCCAAGCTGGCCTTTCTGCAGCGGCTGATCGAGCTGCGCCGTAGCACCGGGTTCCAGGCGGCCGCGGCAGCCCTCGGCACCGGCGAGGGCCAGGACCTCATGCGGGCCTTGCGGGAGGAAGCCTCCGCCCTGCAGCGGCTCGTCATCCGCGACCGGGATGAGGAACAGCGCCGCGCCTGGTGGCGGGCCATGGGCAGTGCCGGCATGGCCTTCGGCGTGGGCGGTCTCACAACCCTGCTGCTCGGCTTTGCGGTCTTCGTGCTCCGCCGCCGGCTGGCGGGCCGCGAACGTTCGATCGAGGCGCTGCTGCAGGAGCTTGCAGGGGCGGAATTCGAGCGCGTCTCGGCCGGAGTGCTGCTGGATGCGCTGCCGGTCGGCGTGCTGCTGGCCGACGCATCCGGCCGGATCGTCCGCGCCAATGCCGAAGCGGCGCGCATCTGGGGCGGCCGGGTGCCGGAGGAATCCATCGGCGCCTGGCAGGGCTGGCTGGTGGAAAGCGGCGCGCCGCTGGCACCCACGGACTGGGCCCTGGCCCGCGCCCTTCAGACTGGCGAGACCTGTGGAGGCGAGGCGATCCGCATCCGCCGCCAGGATGGCGAGGAAAGGGTGATCCTGGACTCGGCCGCGGCAGTGCGCGACGCGGACGGGCACCTGCTCGGCGCAGTCGCGATCCTGCAGGACATCACCGGGCGCCAGCGCGAGCAGGATCGCCGGACGGAGCTGGAAGCGCAGTATCGCGCCATCGTGGAGACCGCCGAGGACGCCATCGTCACCATCGACGAGGCCGGGCTCGTGCAGTCCTTCAACCCGGCCGCGGAGCGCATCTTCGGCTATGCCGCGCCGGAGGTCATCGGCCGCAGCATCGGCCTGCTGATGCCGGAGCCGATGGCGCGGATGCATGACGGTGCGGTGGCGCGCTATGCTGCCGATGGTCAGCGGCGGGTGCTCTGGCACGGGCGTGAGCTGGTCGCCCGGCGCAGCGACGGCAGCGAATTCCCGATTGAGCTGTCATTGGCCGAGTGGCGCACCAGCGGCGGCCAGCGGCGCTTCACCGGCCTGATGCGCGACCTGACCGAGCGCCGGCGCGCCGAGGCGGCGCTGCGCGAGAGCGACCGGCAGATGCGCGAATTGCAGGCGGAATTCCTGCACATTGCCCGGATGAGCGAGATCGGGCAAATGGCGACGACCCTGGCGCATGAGCTGAACCAGCCGCTCGCCGCCGTGGCCAATTACATCAACGGCTCGCGCCGCCTGCTGGATGCGGCGGAACCTGCGGAGAAGCTGCCGGCGGTGCGCCAGGCACTGGCCTCGGCGGCGCAGCAGGCCATACATGCGGGGCAGATCATCCGCCGGATGCGCAGCTTCGTCGCGCGCGGCGATACGGACAAGCGTATCGAGGAGCTGGACGAGCTGGTCCAGGGGGCTGCCGAGCTGGTCTCGCTTCCGGCCAAGCAGCGGCGCGTCGAGGTCCGGCTGGATCTCCAGCCCCAGGGCCAGCGCGTGCTGGCGGACCGCACGCAGGTCCAGCAGGTGCTGGTGAACCTGATGCACAATGCGATCGAGGCCATGGAGGAGAGCGAGCGCCGCAGCCTGACCGTCACGGCACGCCCGGCAGAAGGCGAAATGGTCGAGATCGCCGTCGCGGATACCGGCCCTGGCATCCCGCCGGAGGTCGCGGCCGATCTGTTCAAGCCCTTCAACACCACCAAGCGCAGTGGCATGGGCGTCGGCCTCTCGGTCTGCCGTACCATTGTGGAAGCGCATGGCGGGCGGATCGGGGCCGAGGCCAATCCGGGCGGCGGCACGATCTTCCGCTTCACCCTTCCCGCCGTCCCGGTGGAGGGCGAGGAGAGGCCGGCGCAGCCCTCGGCCGAGGCCGCAGCGGCGGGGCGGTAGACCCCGCCGGTCCGGCTTTCAGCCGAGGCCCGCCATCTGCCGCCACTCGACCTCGGTCAGGGTGCGGACGCCGAGTTCCGCCGCCTTGGCCGCCTTGCTCCCGGCATCGGCGCCGACGATGACGTAATCGGTCTTCTTCGACACACTCTTCGTGACCTTGGCGCCGAGGGTTTCGGCGCGGGCCTCGGCCTCCTGCCGGGTCATCGTCTCCAGCGTGCCGGTGAAGACCACGGTCTTGCCGGCGAAGGGGCCGTCCGCGGCGGCGCCGCCATTGGCGACCTCCTCCGGCGTCACCTCGCTGGCGAGGTCGTCCAGTGCCGCCAGGTTGCGCGGCTCGTCGAAGAAATCCACCAGCTCCTGGGCGATGGCGGGGCCGACACCCTGGATGCTGCCCAGCTCTTCCCGTGCCTCGGAGCCGATGATCCGCGCTTCCAGCATCCGCTGCCGCCAGTTGGCGAAGGAGTGATAGTGCCGCGCCAGCAGCTTTGCATTCGCCTCGCCGATGCGGCGGATGCCGAGGGCGAAGATGAAGCGTTCCAGGGGCGGGTGGCGGCGGGCCTCGATGGCGGCCAGAAGGTTCGGCACCTTCTTCGCTTCCTCCGGCCGCTTGGACTTTGCGCCCCAGCCTTCCCAGCGCCGCATCCGGTCGGCATGCTGCGCCAGCCGGAAGATGTCGGCGGGGCCGCGCACCAAGCCCTCGTCGTAGAGCTTCTGGATGTTCTCCTCGCCCAGCCCTTCGATATCCATGGCGTTGCGGCTGACGAAATGCTTCAGCCGCTCCACCGTCTGCGCCGGGCAGGTGAGGCCGCCGGTGCAGCGCCGCACCACCTCGCCCTCCGGCCGCACCGCATGGCTGCCGCAGGCCGGGCAGCGATCCGGGAAGACGAAGGGGACGGCATCCGGCGGCCGCTTCTCCAGCACCACGGAGACGATCTGCGGAATCACGTCGCCGGCGCGCTGCAGCACCACCGTATCGCCGACGCGCACATCCTTGCGGGCGATCTCGTCCTCATTGTGCAGGGTCGCGTGCTGCACCATGACGCCGCCGACATTCACCGGCTCCATCACCGCCCGCGGCGTCAGCGCACCGGTGCGGCCGACCTGGATCTCGATGCGCAGCAGCTTCGTGGTGGCCTGCTCGGCCGGGAATTTCCAGGCGATGGCCCAGCGCGGCGCACGGCCGACGAAGCCCAGGCGCGCCTGCCAGTCCAGCCGATCCAGCTTGTAGACCACGCCATCGATGTCATAGGCGAGGCTGGCGCGCCGCTCTGCCATCTCCGCCTGGAAGGCCGCCGCGTCGTCTTGCGTCTCCAGCAGGCGGGAGAGGGGGTTCACCTGGAAGCCCCAGTCGCGCAGGCGGTTGAGGTAGTGCCAGTGCGTTTCCGCCGGCTGCTCGCTTGCCGCGCCCATGGCATAGGCGAAGAGCTTCAGCGGCCGTTGCGCGGTGATGCGCGGATCGAGCTGGCGCAGCGAGCCGGCCGCGGCATTGCGCGGATTGGCGAAGACTCGCAGCCCCTTCTCGCCGGCCTCGATACGCCGCGTCTGTTCGGCGTTGAAGGCAAGGAAGGCCGCCTTCTCCATGAAGACCTCGCCGCGGATCTCGATGCGGGAAGGGGCCGGGCCCTTCAGGCGCAGCGGCAGATCCTGCAGCGTGCGGAGGTTCTGGGTGACATCCTCGCCGACCGTGCCGTCGCCGCGCGTGGCGCCGCGGACGAAGCGGCCATCCTCATAGATCAGGTTGACCGAGAGCCCGTCGATCTTCGGCTCCCCAACGAAACAGAGGGTTTCGTCCTTCAGACCTAGGAAGCGGCGGATGCGGGCGCAGAACTCGGCGAAATCCTCCGCATTGAACGCGTTGTCCAGGCTGAGCATGGGCACGCCATGCCGGACCTTGGCGAATTGCTCGGTGGGCGCGCCGCCGGGCCGGCGGTTCGGGCTGTCCTCCCGCACCAATTCCGGGAAGCGGGCCTCGATCGCGGCATTGCGGCGGAACAGCGCGTCGTATTCCGCATCGCTGATGGTCGGCGCGTCGAGTTCGTAATAGGCGCGGTTATGCTCGGCGATCTCGGCGGCCAGCGCCGCCAGCTCCGCGGCCGCCTCCTCCTCGGTCAGCGTCTCGACCGGGCGGGTGCGCAGGGTGGCAGCAATGGCAGCGCTCATGGAGCGGCCTCCGCTACCGCGGCGAGGCCAGCGACCAAGGCGCGCCCGATCCCCCGCCGCCGCGATTCCGGCCGGGCCGGGCGGATGCATGCGGTGCGGGTCATAGCAGCGTGCCCTCCAGCAGGCTGTCGGCGGCGGCACGCGCCGCGTCGGTGATGCGCTCGCCTGCCAGCATGCGCGCGATCTCCTCCCGCCGTTCCCGCTTGTCCAGCGGCTCCACCGTGGTCGCGGCGCGTTCGCCCTTCACCCGCTTGGCCACGCGCAATTGCTGCGCGCCGCGTGCCGCCACCTGCGGGCTGTGCGTCACCACCAGCACCTGCAGCCGCTCCGCGACGCGGGCCAGCCTTTCGCCGACCGCCGCGGCGGTGGCACCGCCGATGCCGGCATCCACCTCGTCGAAGATCAGGGTCGGCACCGGCGAGCCGCGGGCCAGCACCACCTTCAGTGCCAGCATGAGCCGCGACAGCTCGCCGCCCGAGGCGATCTTCGCCAGATGCCCCGGCGGCTGCCCGGGATTGGTGGAAACGAGGAAGGTGACGCGGTCCAGCCCGTCGGCGCTCCAGCCGCTTTCCTCCTTCGGCGCGACCTCCACCACGAAGCGGGCACGATCGAGCTTCAGCGGCGGCAATTCCTTGGCCAGCGCCTTCTCCAGCCGCGCGCCGGCCTCCCGCCGCGCCGCGGAGCGCGCCTCGC
>CALGVL010000374.1 GCA_937930165.1 uncultured Acetobacteraceae bacterium | reverse complement strand
TCACCATCGGCAAGGCGGAGACGCGGCGGCTGCTCTGCCAGTCGCAATCGGTGCGCTGCCTGGCCGCCTATCTCTACACCGCGGCGGGCACCGGGGAATCCACCACCGACCTGGCCTGGGACGGCCAGGCGGAGATCTTCGAGAACGGCACCCTGCTGGCCGAGACCGAGCGCTTCCCGGAAAGCGAGCGGATCGCCATGGCCGATGTCGATCTGGATCGGCTGCTGCAGGAACGCCTGCGCATGGGCAGCTTCGACGACGACCGCCGTCGCCATGCTGCAAGGACCGAGAGCTTCCGCCGCATCACCTTCCGTGCCGACCCGCCGATGGAGGATCTTGGCCTGGAGCGGCGGGTGGAACGCTTCCCCTTCGTGCCCTCCGACCCGGCACGGCTGGAGCAGGACTGCTACGAAGCCTACACGATCCAGGTCGCCGGGTTGGTGCAGCGGATGCGCGCGACGGGGATCAAGCGCATCGTCATCGGCATCTCAGGCGGGCTGGATTCGACCCAGGCACTGATCGTCGCCGCCAAGGCCTTCGACCGGCTCGGCCTGCCGCGCACCAATATCCTTGGCTACACCATGCCCGGCTTCGGTACCAGCGAGGGGACGAAGAGCAATGCCTGGCGCCTGATGCAGAGCCTCGGCATCACGCGGCACGAATTGGACATCAGGCCGACGGCGCGACAGATGCTGCAGGAGATGGGGCATCCATTCGCGCGCGGCGAGCCCGTTTACGACGTCACCTTCGAGAATGTGCAGGCCGGGCTGCGCACCGATTACCTGTTCCGCCTGGCCAACCAGCATGACGGGATCGTGCTCGGCACCGGCGATCTCTCGGAGCTGGCGCTTGGCTGGTGCACCTATGGCGTCGGCGACCAGATGTCGCACTACAACGTCAATGCCGGCGTTCCGAAGACGCTGATCCAGCACCTGATCCGCTGGGTGATCGCCTCCGGCCAGTTCGATGCAGAGGTGGCGGAGGTGCTGGAGGCCATCCTGGCCACCGAGATCTCGCCCGAGCTGGTCCCGGCCAGCGAGGCGGGCGCCCTGCAGAGCACGGAGGCCAAGATCGGCCCCTATGCCCTGCAGGACTTCAACCTGTTCTACATCCTGCGCTACGGCTTCCGCCCGTCGAAGATCGCCTTCCTGGCACTGCACGCCTGGGGCGATGCGGCGCGCGGCGAATGGCCGCCCGGCTTCCCGGAGGCGAAGCGGCACGCCTTCACCCTGGCCGAGATCCGGCACTGGGAGCGCGTCTTCCTGCAGCGCTTCTTCGGCTTCAGCCAATTCAAGCGCTCCGCCCTGCCGAATGGGCCGAAGGTGGTGGCCGGCGGCTCGCTCTCGCCGCGCGGCGACTGGCGCGCGCCTTCGGACGGCAATGCGCGGATCTGGCTGGAAGAGCTGGAGCGCAACGTGCCGGAAAGCTGACCCGGCTCAGGCGAAGCGCTCTACTGCGAAGGGCGTCAGGTCCAGGTTCGGCTTCCGCCCCAGCCTCGCCCGCGCCAGCACGGCGCCGGTCGGGGCCGAGCCAGTCAGGCCGAGATGCCCATGGCCGAAGGCGCACCACAATCCCGGCCAGCGCCGCACCGGCCCCAGCACCGGCAGGCTGTCCGGCAGACAAGGGCGGTGCCCCATCCAGAAGCCCTGCGCCCCCTCGGTCCGCGCCTGCGGGAAGGCCGATCGCAGGTCGTCCAGCAGCAGCTCCGCCCGGCGCGGGGTGGGCGGTGCCTCCAGCCCGCCGAACTCCACCGTGCCGGCGATGCGCAAGCCGCCCTCCATCGGCGTGATGAACGCCTTGCGGTCGGCCGGCACCACCGGGCGTTGCAGGCTGATCCCGGCATCCGGCAGCATCACGTGATAGCCGCGCTGCGTCTCCAGCGGCACCCTGATGCCGAGGGGACGCAGCAGCTGCGCGGACCAAGCGCCGGCGGCCAGCACCACCTGATCCGCCTCGATTGCCCCAGAGGCGGTGGCGACGCCGGTGACGCGCCCGCCCTCCGTAGTGATGGCCTGCACCGTCTCCCGCCGGATGGTGCCGCCCAGCCGCTCCACCCCGCGCGCCACCACCTGCGCCAGGCGCAGCGGGTTCACGCAACTGCCCTGGTCCGGGATGAAGAGACCAAGCTGGTAGTCGCCGCGCATGTCCGGCTCCAGCGCCCGGATCGCCTCGGCGCCCTCCAGGAATTCCAGGCGCATCCCGTGCCGCTGGCGCAGCGCCCAGCCATCAGCATCCTTCGCGTATTGCGCCCGGTCACGATACAGGTAGAGCTGCCCTGTCTCCCGGATCAGGTCCAGCGCGCCTTCCTCTGCCAGGATCTCCCGGTGCCGCTCCATCGCGCCGAAGAGCAGGCCGGAGAGCGCCTGGGCGATGGCCGCAACCCGCGCCGGCCGGGCGCTGGCCACGAAGCGCAGCAGCCAGGGCGCGGCACGCGGCCAGTAGCGCGCCGGCACATGCAGTGCGCCATCCGGGTCCAGCAGCATCTTCGGCACCTGCTTCAGCACGCCGGGCATGGCGAGCGGCGCCACCGAGCCGGCGCTGATCGCTCCGGCATTGCCGGAGGATGCGCCACTGCCTGGCGCTTCTCCATCCAGCACCGTCACCCGCGCCCCGGCCCGAGCCAGGTGCCAGGCGAGGCAGAGCCCCACGATCCCGGCGCCGATCACGAGGATCCGGGGCTTTTCGTTGCACACGTCCATCGAGGCCACCCCCTGGCGCATCGCGCCTTGCCCATGCTTCCCCCGGTGCGTCGCAATGTGCAAGCACCTAGCCTTCCGGCGAATTGACGCAGCGGGCGGCTTCGCCGAACCTCAGGCCCAGGGAGAAACGGCCATGCGCATCATACCGAACAATGCCGGCCTCGGTGCACGGATCGAGGCTATGGACCTTTCGGCGCCGCTGTCTCTGCCGGATTTCCGTACCATCCTGCGGGCGCTCGGCCAGTATGGCGTGCTTTGCTTTCCGGACCAGGATCTGGATGCCGCACAGCTCTCCGCCTTCGGTAGCCGGTTCGGCGAGCTGGAAGTCAATGTAGCCAATATGTTCCACGCCCCCGGCCATCCGGAGGTGATGATCCTCTCGAACATGAAGGATGCCGAAGGCAAGCCGCTCGGCCTGCATGATGCCGGCCAGGGCTGGCACACGGACATGTCCTATTCGAAGGACATCGCACTGGCCAATGCGTTGCATGCCAAACGGGTGCCGCAGCGCGACGGCAAGCCACTCGGCGCCACGCAATTCCGCAACATGCACGCCGCCTATGACGATCTGCCGGCTGAGGTGGTGGAGCGGCTGGAAGGCCGGGTGGCGATCCATGATTTCGAGAAGTTCTGGGACATGATGCGCATGCGCCCCGACAGCATCCGCGGCCCGCTAACGCCGGAGCAGCGGGCAAAGAAGCCGCCGGTCCCGCAGCCGATCTTCCGCACCCACCCCATCACCGGCCGCCGCGTGCTCTACTGCAATCCCGGCTACGCCGTGCGGATCGAAGGGCTGGAGCCGGCGGAGTCGGATGCCATGCTCGAATTCCTGTTCCGCCATCAGGCACAGGAGAAATACCTCTACAGCCATGACTGGAAGGCAGGCGACCTGCTGATGTGGGACAACATCGGCACAGTGCACAATGCCGTGGCCGATTACGGACCGAAGGAGCATCGCTACATCCTGCGCGTGCAGATCATGGCGACGCTCGACTACGCCGCATTGACTGCCTGAGATGAAACTCGTCACCTTCCGCGCCGAAGGCGCCGAGCAGATCGGCGCCGTCATCGGCGATACCGTGGTGCCACTGCACCCAGCCCTCGCCGCCGCCCGGCAGGCCGCTGGCCGGGCCGAGCCGGAAGCCCGGCTGCCCACCGACATGCTCGGCCTGCTGTCGGCCGGAGAGGCCGCGCTGGTTGCCGCGGCCCGTGCCCTGGCCTTCGCCGCAAGGCCGGAGAATGCGGCGCTGCGCCGCCCCCTCGCCTCAGTCGAGCTGCTCGCGCCGCTGCGGCCCGGCAAGATCCTGGGCATCGGCCGCAATTATGGCGACCATGCGAAGGAGGTGGGCGGGCCGAAGCTGGAGGCGCCGCGCATCTTCCTGAAGCCAGCCTCCTCCGTCTGCGGCCCGGGCAGTGTCGTTCGCCTGCCGCCCGCCGTCACCAAGCCGGACTGGGAAGTGGAGCTTGGCGTCGTCATCGGCCGGACCGCCTGGCAGGTGGAGGAAGGCAAGGCGCTCGACTATGTCGCCGGCTACACTGTGCTGAACGACATCAGCGCCCGCGAATTCCAGTTCGACCAGCCCCTGCCCATGACGAGCTTCGCCAAGGGCATGGATGGGTTCTGCCCCATGGGGCCCTATCTGGTCACGGCGGATGAGACAGGCGAGCCATGGCAGCTTGAGCTCCGCTGCTGGCTGAACGGCGAACTCGTGCAGCAGGGCAATACGCGCGACATGATCTTCAGCGTTGCCGCTCTGGTCAGCCATCTCAGCCGCTACATGGCGCTGCAGCCCGGGGATGTGATCGCCACCGGCACGCCGTCCGGCAGCGGCCATTTTCGCACCCCGCCACGCTATCTGAGGCCCGGGGACCGGATGCGGCTGGAGGTCGAGCGCGTGGGCGTGCTGGAACACTCGATCGGCTGAACCAGAAGAACGGGGGAGGAAGACATGAACAGGATCGCAGGGCTCGCCGGTGCCGTTGCGCTGCTCGCGCTCGGCATGGCGGGCACCGCCGCGGCACAGCTGCGCGCGCCGGGAACCGACTATCCGAACCGGCCGGTGCGCGTCGTGGTGGCGCTCGCGCCAGGCGGCAATGCGGACCTGAATGCGCGGCTGGTATCCACCGCCCTCTCCTCCCGGCTCGGCCAACAATTCGTGGTGGAGAACCGGCCAAGCGGCGGTGGCACCGTCGCCTTCGACACCGTCGCGCAGGCGTCGCCGGACGGCTACACGCTGCTGGTCGGCGCCCTCGGCTCGCATACGCTGAATGTCGGGCTCTATGGCGACCGGCTGCGGGTGCATCCGTTGACGGGGGTGGACCACATCACCATCAGCAGCCATTCCGCCATCGCGATTGCGGTAAACCCCTCGCTCGGCGTGCGGAGCCTGGCGGAACTGCGGGATCTGCTGATGCGCAATCCGGGGAGGTATAATTACGGCTCCTCCGGCAACGGCACCACGGGGCATATCGCCGGCGCCATGCTGGTACAGATGCTCGGCGTGCAGGTGCAGCATGTGCCCTATCGCGGCTCGGCGGCGGCCTTCTCCGATCTCGCCACGGGGCGCACCGCCTTCCAGGCGGATACCATTTCCTTCCTGTCGGAGCATTTCCGGGCCGGCACGGTGCGCGGCGTCGTCATCGCCACGCCCGAGCGCTCCCCCATGGCGCCGGATGTGCCGACCAGTGCCGAGGCCGGGCTGCCGGAATACCAGGCCACCACCTGGACGCCCTGGTCCACCACCCTTGGCACGCCGCCGCAGATCCGCCAGTTCCTGTACGAGCAGATCGCCGAAGCTCTGAAGACACCCGCCGTGCGTGACCGCCTGATCCAACTGGGCAACACCATTCCGGAAGGCATGACGCCGGAGCGGACCCGCGAATTCATCGCCTCCGAGATCGAGAAATGGGTCCCGATCGTGCGGGCGACGGGAGCGAAAGTGGACTGACCATGGCGAATGTCACACAAGGTACGCTCGTCTCCGCCGAGAGCATCCGCGCCCAGATCCTGGCCATCCTCACCGCCTGGGGCATGCCGGAGGATACCGCGTCCACCACCGCGCAGGTGATGGTGGAGACGGATCTGCTCGGCGTCGATTCCCACGGCATCTCCATGCTCATGTCCTATGAGGAGATGATCCGGAAGGGCCAGATCAGGGTTGCGGCGCGGCCGCGCCCGCTGCGCGACACCGGCCCGACCGCTTTGCTGGATGGCGGCGCGGGCCTTGGCCATCCTGTCTCCGTCATGGGCATGAACCTGGCGGTGGACAAGGCGCTGCGCTATGGCGTCGGCGTGGTCGGCGTCGTGAACAGTCATCATTTCGGCGCCGCCGGTGCCTATGCCCGCATCGCCGCGGAGCGCGGCGTGCTGGGCATGGTGGCCAGTTCCACCCGCGGCGTGCTGATGGTGCCAACTCGCGCGGCCATGCCCGTGCTCGGCACCAACCCGATCGCCTTCGCCGCGCCGGCCCGGCGCAACAGGCCTTTCGTGCTGGACATGGCGACCACCACCGTCGCCGGCAATAAAGTGAAGGTCCATCACCTGAACGACAAGCCGCTACCCGAAGGCTGGGTGGTGGACGAGAAGGGCCGCAGCGTCACCGATCCGCATCTCGGGATGGACTACCTGTTCAGGCGCAAGGAAGGCGGTATCACGCCCCTCGGCGGCACCGAGGAGATGGCCAGCCACAAGGGCTATGGCCTGGCGATGATGGTGCACATCCTGGGCGGAACGCTGGTGGGCGCCAGCTTCTCGCCCATCCGCAACCGGACGCAGAAGCCGGACGAGCCGAACAATATCGGCCATTTCTTCATGGCGCTCGACCCGAAGGCCTTCCGCGCGGAGGGCGAGTTCGAAGCCGATCTCGACGCTGCCATTGATGAGTTGCACGCCACGCCGCCAGCCGATCCCGCCCAGCCCGTTCTGGTTGCCGGCGATCCGGAGGACGCCATGCGCGAGCAAAGGCTGCGCGAGGGCGTGCCGATCCCGCCCGCGCTGGATCGGCATATCCGCGAGATCTGCGCGCGATGTGGCGCGCCCTATCTGCTCCGTCCACAGGGACGGAAGGACTGAGCCTTAGCCCGCGCCGCAGCTATCTGGGAGTTGGGCAGCGTCCAGGACTCCCCGGTGCGCAGGCTGGTGGCGCGAAAAATGCCCCCCCGTCGTCGCCCGGCGGGCAATCCACCGGTAGGAACACCCGGCTCGCCGGCAGTCCCCTCACCCCTCGCGCGTGTCGAAGCGATAGACCTTGCTGACGATCTTCCACCCCTCGTTGGTGCGGTTCAGCACCAGGTAGTCAGTGAAGTAGCGGGGCGGAAGCTGGCATGCGACCTTCACAAAGGCGGTCTCCGGACCGCTGATGTCGAGCATCAGGATCCGGTCGTCCCGCGCCAGCCCCTTGGAAGCGGCAGAGGGCCGGTTCCGCACCATCTCGAACCACTGCTCCCGCGGGACATCCAGCACGCCGCCATCCTTCTCGCAGTAGAGATGGCTGACCGGATGGAAGGCGGCGGCAAGCTTCTCGACATTCCCTTCGTACAGGCCGTCGAAATAGGTCTGGATCACTGCCTCGATCTCGGCGATGGCGCCGGCCGTGCTCGGCTTACCGCTGGCGTCGGGCATGGTTTCCTCCTCTCCCTCGGAAGGCCGCATCCTGGCCCCCTGGCAGCCGGAACGGCAAGGCCCGATACTCGGCCCGAACCGGAAGGGACCCGCCATGAATCTCAGTCGCCGCTCCGTGCTCGCCGCCGCCACCCTGCTTGCCGCGCCGGCCCGTGCCCAGGCACCGGCTTGGCCCACCCGCCCCGTGCGCATCCTGGTCCCCTACCCGGCCGGCGGCGGCACGGATATCCTGGTCCGCGCGGTCGCGGATGCCATTCGCCCCAGCCTGCCGCAGCCGATCGTGGTGGAGAACCGCCCGGGTGCCCAGGGCGCCATCGGGTCGGAGCAGGTGGCGCGCAGCGAGCCGGACGGGCACACTCTGCTGGTCGTCACCTCCACCCACAACCTCAACAAATACCAGTTGCAGCAGATCACCTATGACCCGCTGCGGGATTTCACACCGGTCGCGGTGATGACACGGCAGATCCTGGTGCTGGTCGCCGGCGCCAACCAGCCCTTCCGCGACGTGCCTGGCCTGATCGCCTATGCCCGCGCCAATCCCGGCGCGGTCGGCTTCGGGGCGACTGAGGCGCTGACCGCCTGGGCCGGGCACGAATTCAACCGCCGCGCCGGAGTGCGGACCGAGGAAGTGCAGTATCGCGGCGGCGGGCTGCTGATGAACGACATCGTCGCCAGCCACCTGCCTATCGGCTGGACCAGCACCGCCAGCGCCATCCCGCATCTGCAAACCGGGCGGGTGCGAGTGCTTGCCGTCTCCACCCCGCAGCGGACGCGGTTGCTGCCGGATGTGCCGACGGTGCAGGAAGGCGGCGTGCCCGGCTACGATGTCTCCGGCTGGGTCGCCATGCTCGGCCCCGCAGGGATGCCGCCAGCACTGGCCGGCCAGATCCATGCCGTGCTGGCCAAGGCCTATGCCGATCCCGCGCTGCAGCAGCGCTTCCAGACCCTGGGCCTGGAGGCCGATCTGCGCGATCCTGCCGCCAGCGCCGAATTCCTGAAGGCCGATGACGCCCGCTGGGCCGCTGCCGCGGCCTCCGGGCTGATCGTCAAGGCCCAGTAGAGAAGGACAGAAGATGGCCTCCCCCTCGCTCCGCCGCGCCCTTGCCGAGAAGCGGTTCATCCTGGCCCCCGGCATCTATGACATGCTCAGCGCCAAGGTGGCGGATGGCATGGGCTTCAGTGCCTTGTACGTCACCGGCTTTGGCACGGTCGCCTCGCATCTCGGTGTGCCCGATGCCGGCATCGCCACCTATACGGACATGTTGGGCCGCGTCGGCACCTTCGCACGCGGCTGCCGCACGCCGGTCATCGCCGATGCCGATACCGGCTATGGCGGGCTGCTGAATGTCCGCCACACGGTCATGGGCTACGAGGCCGCGGGCGTCTCCGGCATCCAGTTGGAGGACCAGGAGATGCCGAAGAAATGCGGCCACACCCCCGGCCGCCGCGTGATCCCGGCGGAGGAGATGGTCCTCAAGCTCCGCGTCGCCGTCGAGGCGCGCAGGGACCCGGATTTCCTCATTGTCGCCCGCACCGATGCCCGCACCACGCTGGGGCTGGAGGAGGCGATCCGCCGCGGCCGGATGTATGCCGATGCCGGCGCCGACATCGTCTTCATCGAGAGCCCGGAGAGCGAGGCCGAAATGGCGGAGATCGGCCGCTCCATCAACAAGCCTCTGCTGGCGAACATGGTCGAAGGCGGCCGTACGCCGATCCTGCCGGCGAAGCGGCTGGAGCAGCTCGGCTATGCCATCGCCATCTATCCCGTGCTCGGCTTCCTGGCCGCCGCGGCAGCGCTGGAGCGCGCCTTCGTGCACCTGAAACAGCATGGCGACAGCACCGCCCTGCCGCCGCAGGAAAGCTACGGCTTCGGCCGCATCTGCGAGCTGATGGGCTTCCCCGAGGTCTGGGAGTTCGAGAAGAAATGGGCGCAGGAGGGCAAGTGATGGCTTCCTTCGACAGCGTGAAGGCGCTGGTTTTCGACGTCTTCGGCACGGTGGTGGACTGGCGCGAGGGCATCGCCCGCGACGCCGCCCCCTTTCTCGCCCGCCATGGCCGCTCCGACATAGATCCGCACGCCTTTGCCGATGCCTGGCGCAAGCGCTACCAACCGGCGATGGAGGCGTGCCGCTCCGGCCGCCGCCCCTTCACCCGGCTGGATGTGCTGCACCGGGAGAATCTGGAGGACCTGCTGCGCGAATACGGCATGGACCCGGCCGGCATCGGTGAGGCGGCACTGGACGACCTGAACCGCGCCTGGCACCGGCTGGATCCCTGGCCGGAGGCGGTCGCCGGCCTGACGCGGCTGAAGCGGCGCTTCATCATCGCGCCGCTCTCCAACGGCAATATCGCGCTGATGCTGAACATGGCGAAGCGCGCCGGCATCCCCTGGGACGCGATCCTCGGTGCCGAGGTGGCGCAGGCCTACAAGCCGCAGCCGGAAGCTTATCTGCGCACCGCCGAGGTGCTCGGAATCCGCCCTGCCGAACTCTGCCTGGTCGCCGCGCATAACGGCGACCTGCGCGCGGCGCGGCAATGCGGGCTGATGACCGCTTTTGTCACCCGCCCGACCGAGCATGGCCCGAATCAGGCCACCGACCTGAAGCCGGAAGAGCCCTGGGACGTGGTGGCGAAGGACTTCCAGGACCTCGCCGGGCAGCTCGGCTGCTGAGCTACATCGCCGGCGCGTCCAGCACCTCGAAGGTGTTGCCGCCATAATCGGCGGCGAGTGGGATGCGCAAGCGCCAGCCGGCTTCGGTGCGGACCATCTCGGGCAGCACCGTCACCACCTGCGCCGCGGCGGCGGCCTCCATCGCCTCCGCGACGCAGCGATAGCGCGCCAGCTTCTCCAGGTTCTTCCGGGTGGCGAAGACCAGCCGGCGCAGCCCGGCATTGGCTTCCTCCACCGCCCGGGCCGGGCGGATCCAGACGGATTCCACCGACTCGCTGCCGTCATGCACGGCCAATTGGTCGGGCGGCGCGGCGGCCAGGAAGAATTGCGTGTCGAATCGCTTGGGCCGGGAGGTGGGTGTGATCCAATGGGCGAAATGCACCAGCGCATCCCTGGCTGGCTCCAGCGCCTCGGCCGCCAGCACTTCGGAAAGCGGCCGCTCGCCGCGGGCCAGGGCGGCGCGGTGCCGGTCCTCGATGGCCAGCAAGGTCTCCGCCCGGACCAGTTCCGCAGCACCGCGCGGCCGGGCCAGGAGCACGCCGCATTCCTCGAAGGTCTCGCGGATGCCGGCGATGCGGTAGGGATCGAGCGGATCCGGCCCGGCGAGAGCCATATCCGCCTCCTCAACCCGCCCCCCTGGGAAGACCAGCGCGCCGCCGGCGAATTCGATCTCCCGGTGGCGGACCACCATGAAGACCTCCAGCCCCTCGGCACCATCGCGTAGCAGCAGCACCGTCGAGGCCGGGCGTGCCGGGACCACCTTTTCGCTCATCAATTGCTCCTCACTCGGCCCGGATGCCGGCGGCGCGGATCACCGGCACCCAGCGTTCGATCTCGCCACGGATGAAGGCGGCGAATTGCTCCGGCGTTCCGCCTACGATCTCGCCGGCCTGGACCTCCTCCACCACGCGCCGGACCTCGGGCTGCCGGATCACCGCGTTGAACACCCGGTTGGCCTGCGCCACGATCTCCGGCGGCAGACCGGCCGGGCCGACGATGCCATGCCAGACCTGCGCCTCGAAGCCCGGCAGGGTAGCGGCCATGGTCGGCACTCCTGGCAGCGCCGGAACCGGCGCCTTGCTGGCCACGGCCAGAGCCCGCACCTTGCCCTCCCGGATGAAGGGCAGCGAAGTGGAGACGGTGATGAAGGCGCTGCCCGTTTCGTTCGCCACCAGGCTGCGGACCACCTCGGCGCCGCTGCGGTAGGGAACCGGGACCATCTTCACCCCTGCCTGCCGCAGCATCAGTTCCTGCGCCAGGTGGCCGACATAGCCGATGCCGGGATGCGCATAGGGCAGGTCCGGCTGCCGCCGGGCCAGGTCCAGCAGGCCGGCGACATCCTTGGCTGGGCTGGCAGCCGGGACCACCAGGACCAGCGGCAGGTTCACCAGATGGCAGATCGGCTGGAAGGCGCTGGTCGGGTCATAGGGCAGGCCGCGCTGCAACTCCTGCGCAATCGCATTGGCGCCGAGATCGGCCATCATCAGCGTCGCGCCATCCGGCCGCGCCTGCGCCACCAGGGCGCCGGCGATGGTCCCGCCGGCGCCGCCGCGATTGTCCACCACCAGGCTCTGGCCGCCGGCCTGGGCCGGGAAGGCATTGGCGACCGTGCGCGAGAGGGTGTCGATCGCCCCGCCCGCGCCGAAGGGCAGCACCAGCCGCACCGGCCGGTCCGGCCAGGCTTGCGCCCTCCCCACCCGCGGCAGGCCGAGCGCGGCGGCAAGGCCGAGCATCCCCATGCCGCGGCGGCCGAGGCGCGGTCCCTTTGCTGACATCATGATGGATTCCTCCCAGGCAGCTTTCGCCGCAGCCTGCCGCTGCCCGCCGGATGGCGCAACGCCCGTGCATCGCGTCTATGCTGCGGCCCGGCAAGGGGGGAGCCCGCATGACCTGGTCCATTGTCGCCCATGATCCCGCGACCGGCGCCTTCGCCGTCGCCGTCACCACCTGCGCCTTCGCCGTGGGGGCAAGCTGCCCCTATGTCCGGTCCGGGGTCGGGGCGGTTTCCACCCAGTCCATAACAAACCGCTATCTTGGCCCCGCCATCCTGGACGCCATGGCCCGCGGCCTGCCCCCGGCGGCGGCAATCGAAGGCGCGCTGGCGGGCGATGAGGGGAAGCATATCCGCCAGGTACACGCCGTGGACCGGCATGGCCGCAGCGCCGCCTGGACCGGCCGGCATTGCGTGGAATGGTGCGGCGACCGGACGGGCGAGCATTTTTCCGTCGCCGGCAACATGCTGGTCGGAGAGGCGGTGCTGGCCGACACCTTCGTCACCTTCATGGCACGCAACGACCTGCCCCTGCCGGAACGGCTGCTCGCCGCGCTGGATGCCGGGCAGGCCGCCGGCGGCGACAAGCGCGGCCGGCAATCCGCTGCGCTGTTGCTGACCACCACGGAGGACTTCCCCGACATCAACCTGCGTGTCGACGACCATACGGAGCCGCTGGCGGAGCTTCGCCGCCTGCTCAGCCTCTGGCGGCGGGAGCGTGAGCCGGGGCTGCGCGATGCGCCGAGCAGGGCAAACCCCTCCGGCAAGGTTGAAGATCGGAAGAGCACACGTCTGAACTGCAGTCACTGACCAATCTCGTATGC
>CALGVL010000373.1 GCA_937930165.1 uncultured Acetobacteraceae bacterium | reverse complement strand
GGAGCGGAAGATCGTGACCGAGCTGACCGGGCCGGAGGCGGAGGCGCTGCATGACCGCCTCTCCCGCGCCGGTTTCCGCCGCAGCCACAACATCGCCTATTCGCCCGTCTGCCCCGGCTGCTCGGCCTGCATCCCCATCCGCATCCTGGCACCGCAGTTCGAGCCGAACCGGGCGCAGCGGAAATTGCAGCGCATCAACGAGGATGTCTCCGGCTTCGAGATGCCGCCCCGCGCCACGGCCGAGCAATTCGCCCTGTTCCAGCGCTACCAGCAGGCGCGGCACAGTGAGGGCGACATGGCGGCAATGGGCTTCTACGACTACCGCGCCATGGTGGAGGACACGCCGATCACCACCGGCATGGTCGAGTTTCGCGACAGGTCCGACCGGCTGCTCGGCGCCTGCCTGACTGACTGGCTCTCGGACGGGCTCTCCGCCGTCTATTCCTTCTATGCGCCGGAGGAGACGCGGCGCTCGCTCGGCACCTGGGCGATCCTCTGGCTGGTGGCGCGGGCGCGGGCGCTGAACCTGCCCTATGTCTATCTCGGCTACTGGGTGCCGGAGAGCCGGAAGATGTCCTACAAGAGCCGCTTCCGCCCGAGCGAGGTGCTGATGGGCGGCATGTGGCGCGTCCTGGAAGAGCCGGCCGAAACCCGGGCCGTGGAGACGATGACGGCGGGATAGCCATCCTTCCCACGCTGCATGGCCGCGGGATCAGGCGCCGATCCGGGCGATGACGGCGCGCACGGCGGCAGCGGTGCCATCGTGGCCGCCGATATCGGGGGTGCGCAGCCCATTGGCGAAGGCGGCATCCACCGCCGCCTCCAGCTCCGTTGCCGCGTCGGCGAAGCCCTGGCCGGCACCGCGGGCGGCGAGCCAGTCCAGCATCATCGCGGCCGAGAGCAGCATTCCCGTGGGATTGGCGATGCCCTGCCCGGCGATGTCCGGTGCCGTGCCATGCGCCGGCTGGAAGACGGCGTGCTCGTCGCCGATATCGGCCGAGGGCGAGAAGCCCATGCCGCCCACCAGCCCGGCGCCGAGGTCCGAGAGGATGTCGCCGAACATGTTCTCCGTCGGCAGGACATCGAAATCCCAGGGGCGCCGCACCAGGTCGAGCGCCATGGCGTCCACGTAGTGGTGCGCCGCCTCCACCCCGGGGAATTCGCGTGCCACCCCATCGAAGACCGCGCGCATGAAGGCGAAGGCGCGGAAGACGTTTGCCTTGTCCACCAGCGTCACCCTGCCCTTCCGGCCCCGCCTGATTGCGCGGCGTTCTGCCAGGCGGAAGGCGAAGCGGGAAAGCTTCTCGGTGACGGCGCGGGTGATGCGCAGCGTCTCCTCCGCCGCATCCTGGGTGACCAGGCCGCGTCCGCGGGAATGGAACAGCCCCTCCGTGCTCTCGCGCAGGATCACCAGGTCGATCCCGCGCGCACGCGGATCGGCGAGCGCTACGGGCACGCCGGGAATGGCGCGCACCGGCCGCACCCCGGCATAGAGGTTCAGCCGGAAGCGCAGGTCGAGCTGCGGCCCAATTTCCGTCCCGTCCGCCTGGCGGATTCCGGGCCAGCCCATGGCGCCGAGCAGGATCGCATCCGCGGCCTCGGCGCGACGAAAGGTGGACTCGTCCATTGCCGTGCCGGTCGCCTGGTAATGGAAGGCGCCGGCGGCCAGGGTTTCGGTCGAGATGCCGATACCGTGCCGCTTCGCCAATGGCTCCAGCACGGCCAGCGCCGCGGCCGTGACCTCCGTGCCAATGCCGTCCCCCGGCAGCACGGCGACATGCACCGTGTTGCGTGACGGCCCGATGACCGCAGGCGCCGGTGCGCCAGAACTTCCGCCCGGCCCGCCCGTGTCCTTCCCCGCCATCCTTTCCTCCCCGTGACTGTGCCCCGCCCGGCAGCCGGCCTATCCTGCGCGACAAAACCAAGGGAGGACAGCATCCATGCACAACCCGACCCGGCGGGCGCTGCTCGGCGCCGGCCTCGCCTTGCCCTTTCTCGGCCGCCACGCCGCGGCGCAGTCGGACTGGCCGAGCCGGCCGGTGCGGATCATCGTCCCCTTCCCGCCCGGCCAGGCCGCCGACACCCTGACGCGCCTTCTGGCGGATGAGCTTTCCCGGCACTGGCCGCAGCGCGTCGTGGTGGAGAACCGCGGCGGCGGCGCCGGCGTGCCAGGGCTCGAGGCAGGCGCGCGCGCCGCGCCGGACGGCTACACGCTGGTGGCGGGAACATCCGGCACCCATGGCGTGAACCCCTCCGTCCTGCCGCGCCTACCCTATGATGCCGAGAAGGATTTCGCCTTCATCACCAATGTCGCGATCCTGCCGCTGCTGATCGTGGCACATCCATCCTTCCCCGGTCGCACGGCGCAGGATCTGGTGGCGATGGCCAAGGCAAGGCCGGGCCAGGTGGATGTCGCCACCGCTGGCCCGGCCACCAGCCAGCACATGTCGGCGGAGCTTTTCGCCCATCGCACCGGGATCAAGGTGAACATGGTGCATTACCGCGGCAGCGGGCCGGCCATGGCGGATCTGCTGGCAGGCAACGTGACCCTGATGTTCGACAGCGTCACCTCCTCCCTGCCGCATATCCAGGCCGGCCGGCTGGTGCCGATCGCCGTGACCACGCCGGAACGCGCGCCGCAACTGCCCGAGGTGCCGACCATCGCCGAGACAGTGGCGCCGGGCTATGGCGCCTATGGCTGGACCGGACTCTGCGCGCCGGCGGCGACGCCGCAGGAGATCATCGGCAGAGTGAATGCCGATGCCACCGCCATCCTGCGCGATCCGGCGATCAAGGCGCGCTTCCTGGAGATGGGAGGCACCACGGCGCCAAGCACGCCGGAGGAATTCGGGGCCTTCGTCCGCCGCGAGATCGCGCAATGGCGCGAGGTGGCGCGCATTGCCAATGTCCGGCTGGAAGGATAGCAGCCGCCCGCCCTGAGTTCAGCGTGGCGGCACGATCCGGCAGGCCTCCGCCGCCACGCGCGCCAGGCGCAGCATGCGGCGCGCGGCGACCGCACCGGCCGCGGCCTCGCCGGCGAATTGCTGCAGCAGCTTGTTGGAGAGCACGGCGCGCGCCGCCGCATCCACCGCGATATCGGTGGCGGCGACCGTCGCCGCGTCGAACAGCACCCGCCGCAGCAACGCCATGGTGCCCACCAGCCCCGGCCGCAGCCCGTGCAGCGCCGCCACCTGCCGCACCAGCCGCACGCCACGCCAGGCGAAGACCAGCACATCCAGCCCTGGCGAGGGGCTGATCGCGGTCACCGAGAAAGCCTGCACCGCCGCATTGCGGCCAAGCGCCGAGGCGCGGGCTTCCAGCACCTGCAGCGGGCCCGATTCCAGCAGGGCGCGCAGCTCATCGGTGCTGCGGGCCTCGCGCAGCGCCGGTTGCAGGGGCGCGGCCTCGGCAACACTGCCGGCCCAGCGCAGCGTCTCGGCCCGCGCGGTTTCCAGATCCTGCCGCGCGAAGGCAGCACGGGCACGATCGACGGCACGGATGGAGAGCAGGCCGCGCAACTCCACCCACCCCGCGGAGGCGATCAGCCCGAAGCCCACAAGCGCCACGGCGAGAGTCAGCCAGCCTTGCACTGCGCCACGCGCGAACTGGTCCAGCACGAAATTCGCCACGCCCAGCGCCGCCAGGCCGAGCACCAGCACCGCCACACCCGCCGTCGCGCGGCTGAAGCCCGACCAGCGCCGGGGCAGGCGTGGCGGCGCTACCGGCACCACCGCCTGCTCCCAGCCGAAATCGAGGCGCGGGGCAGGCTGCGCCTGCTCTTCCTCCAGGATCACGCGGGGGCCGGGGGGCGGCCCCTGGGGCGGGTCGCTCACAGCAGATCTCCGATCAGCCAGGCGAGCAGTGAATCCAGGCCGAGATGCGGCACCCCGCTCGCCCCCCGCGGGTCCAGCCGGGGCGGCTGGAATTCCGGCATTTCAAAGAAACCATGCGACCAGTAGGCGGGTTCCGGCGGGCGCAACGGCACCTCGCCTGGATAGACCTTGGCGACGCGACCGGAGTCCAGCAACACACCCCGCACCGCAGCGACCGGGCGGCCTTCCAGGGTGGCGACATCGTCCTCCGTGCAGCGGATGGAGGCCAGGGCATGCACGGAGGTCTCGACGCCGGCGCTCGCCGCCCGGTCCTGCGGCGCGGCGATCAGGCTGCCCAGCAGCGCCACCAGCGCGTCCCGCTGCCGCATTGGCACATGGTCCGCCTTGGTGGCGACGAAGGCCACCCGGTCCACCCCGCCGCCGGTCAGCCAGTCGAGCCAGGAATTGCCGTAGCGCAGCGCCTCGGCGATGGCGGCCAGGGCCTGCGCCGTGTCCTCGAAGGCATCCTGGCCGGCATGCAGCGCGCCGAGCACGTCCACCAGTACGGCCTGGCGGTGGAAGCGGCGGAAGAAGGGCTCGAAGAAACCGTCCCGCTGCTCGGCGACATAGGCCTCATGACGGCGGGCGAGCAGCGCGGCGAGGTCGTTCCCCGTGGCATGCGGCAGCGGGAAGAACCACTGGATCGGCGTCTCGCCACGCGGGCCAGGATTGAGCACGCGCCCCGGCTGCAGAAAGCGGAAGCCAAGCCGGTCGCGACAGGCCCGCAACGCATCGCGGTAGAGCGTGAAGCCACGCCGGGCCAGCGCCTCCTCCGCCGGGGCGGTTGCGGGCAAGGCATCCACGAAGGCAAGGAATTCCGCCGCCGCCTCCGCACGCGGGCCGCTGCGGAGACGGCGCAGGGTCTCGGCCGACCACTCGGCATAGCCCTGCCGCAGCATGGGCAGATCCAGCAGCCATTCGCCGGGATAATCCAGCAATTCCAGCGTCACGCTGCGATTGCCCAGCACGGCGCCCAGCCAGGAGCGGCGCTCCACCTCCAGGGTCAGCTCAAGCGTCGAGAGGTCCTCGGTGCGGCCCGGCCAACTGGGCGGGTCGGCGGCAAGCGCCGCGAGATGCGCCTCGACATCGAAGCGCGGCAGGTTCTGCACCCCGGCCGGGACCACGCGTACGCTGCGCAGCCGCCCGCCGGCCGCGGCCTCCACCGCCGGGAGGGTGCGCCTGCCCTGCCCCGCCGCCAGCAGATTGGCCAGCAGCGAAGTGAGGAATACCGTCTTGCCCGCGCGGGTCAGGCCAGTGACCGCCAGCCTGATCCGCTCCTGCCCCAGCAGTGAGCGGCCGAATTGCTCGGCGCCCGTGACGGCATCGCGCAACAGTCCGAACGGGTCGGTCAGTCCGGCCATGAGCAGATCTGCTGCGCGACCCGGTGCTTGCCTCAGCTCCGCTGGATCAGCTCGATCTTGTAGCCGTCCGGATCCTCGACGAAGGCGATGATGGTGGTGCCGAATTTCACCGGCCCGGGCTCCCGCGTCACCTTGCCGCCGCCGGCGCGCACCTTCTCGCAGGCCGCGGCGACGTCCGGCACGCCGATGGCGAGATGACCGAAGGCGGTGCCCATCTCGTATTTCTCGACGCCGTAGTTGTAGGTCAGCTCGATCTCGGCACCGCCCGAGGCATTGCCGTCGCCGAAGCCGAGGAAGGCCAGGGTGTACTTGCCCTCCGGCACGTCCCGCCGGCGCAGCTCCTTCATGCCAAGGAGCTTGGTGTAGAAGTCAATGCTGCGCTGCAGGTCGCCGACGCGGATCATGGTATGCAGGAAGCTGCTCATGGCGCTCTCTCCTTCGGCTGGACTTCGTCCGGGTGCAGGACCAGCAGGAACAGCCCGGCCGCATCCGCAGCTGCCACCGTCGCCGGCCGGTCCACCAGGATGGTCCCGCCGGCCTCGATGGCGATGCCGGACAGGCCCGCCGCGATGGCGCCCTGCACCGTGACCGGCCCGATGGTGGGCAGGTCCAGGCGCCGATCCTGCCCGGGCTTCACCAGTTTGACCAGCACGCCCCCCGGGCCCTCCCGCCTGAGTCCGGCGCAACGCGCCAGCAGCGCATCGGTGCCCTCGATCGCCTCCACCCCCAGCACCAGCCCCTGCTGCACCACGGCGCCCTGGCCGACATCCACGGCGCCGAGCGCCCGGACCACGGCGATGCCGCGGGCGATGTCGGCCCAGGCCGTCGCATCTGGCGCGGCGCGGGTCAGCAGGCCGGGGCCGGGCAGGATGTCCTGCAGCACGGACTGGGCGGCGAGGATCTCGAACCCCTCTTCCTCCAGCACGCGCGCCACGGCGCGGAGCAGCCCGTCATCGCCCTGGAAGAAGGCCCGGCCGATGCGGGCCAGTAGCCGCGCCCCGGTCGCATCGGGGCGCAGCGCCAGCATGGAGGGGCGCTGCGCCTGGCCAACCATGACGATCTGCCGCACCCCCTCCGCCCGCAGCCGGTCCAGGATACGCCCGGCGGCGCCCGGCCGCTCCCGCATATGCGGGATGCCGGCCCAGGCAGCCGGATCCGCCCAGCCTTCCAGGGCGATGGCGAAGACCCGCCGGCCGGCGGCCAGCGCCGCGCGGGCGATCCGCAGCGGGACCTCCCCCCCGCCGGCCAGGATGCCGAGGGTGCCGGGGGACGCCTGGCTCACTGCCCGTCCCCGTTCTCCTCATCGACGCCGCCGAGTTCGGGCGCGGCCATGCGGCCGGGGCGGACAAGCTGGCGGCGGCGGCTTGGGTCACGGATGAAGGCGATCACCTCCTCCACCAGCGGCTCGCCCTCGAAACGCTGCATGGCCTGCTCCAGCTTCGCCGCGAACTCGCCCGGCTCCTTGAACAGCAGGTTATGCGCGGCGCGCAGGGTGCGGATCTGGTCGCGGGAGGCGCCACGCCGCAGCAGGCCGATTTTATTGAAGCCGACCAGCCGCGCCGGCAGGCCGAAGACATAGCCGAAGGGCGGGACATCATTGGTGACGCCAGCCAAGCCGCTGACCATCGCCAGCCGGCCGATGCGCACCGTCTGGTGCACTGCGGCGCCGCCGCCGACGAAGGCGCCGTCGCCGACATGCACATGGCCGCCGAGCATGACATTGTTGGCCAGGATCACGCCCTCGCCCACCTGGCAATCATGCGCGACATGCGCCATGGCCATGAGCATGCAGCCCGCGCCGACGCGCGTGACGCCCGTGCCGCCGACACTGGCGCGATGCACGGTGACGCCCTCCCGCACCAGGCAACCGGGGCCGAGTTCGCAGCGCGTCGGCTCCCCCTTGTACTTGAGGTCCTGCGGCGGGGTGCCGATGCTGGCGAAGGGCAGGATGCGCGCGCCGGCGCCGATGCGCGTCGCCCCGTCCAGGACGACATGGGAGACGAGTTCCACCCCCTCCTCCAGCACCACCTCCGGGCCGATGCTGCAGAAGGGGCCGATGCGGCAACCGGCGCCGATGCGGGCACCCTCCGCGATGGCAGCGCCAGGGGCGATAACGGCGCTCGGATCGATATGGGACAAGGGAGTCAGCGGTCCAGGATCATGGCGGCATAGATGGCTTCCGCCACCACCTTGCCGTCCACCTTGGCCTCGGCGCGGAACTTCCAGATATTGCCGCGCTGCTTCTCCTTGAAGACATGCACGCGCATCTGGTCGCCAGGCACGACGGGCCGGCGGAATTTGGCGCTGTCCACCGTCATGAAATAGACGAGCTTGCCGCGTGCCTCCGGCCCCAGCGTCTCCACCACCAGCACGGCGGCGGTCTGCGCCATGCTCTCGATGATCAGTACGCCGGGCATCACCGGATGCTCGGGGAAATGGCCCTGGAAGAAGTTCTCGTTGATGGAGACGTTCTTGATGCCGATGGCGGAGACGTTCTTCACCACCTCGACAACCCGGTCCACCAACAGGAACGGGTAGCGATGCGGGATCGCGCGCATGATCTGCGCGATGTCGTACGCCTCCACGGCCCCTCCGGCCGCCCCGCCGGGGGCGACATCCTGCGGCGATGCTCCGCCGGTCGCGTCCATGACCTTAGCCTGCCTTCCTCTCGCCCTGCCCGAGCTTCCTGAGCCGGGCAATGGCGCGCCAGAATTCCCGCACCGGCCAGGCCGGGCTGCCAATGACATCCGTGCCGGCCGGAACGTGGTTCATCACCCCCGCTTGGGCGCCGATGCGCGCCTTCGTGCCGACCTGGAGATGGCCGGCGAGGCCCGCCTGCGCCGCGACCATGACGAAATCGCCGAGCGTGGTGGAGCCGGAAATGCCGGCCTGCGCCACCACGACGCAGCCGCGTCCGGTGCGGACGTTGTGCCCGATCTGCACCAGATTGTCGAGGCGGGTGCCCGGGCCGAGCACCGTGTCGCCCTGGCTGCCGCGGTCGACGCAGGCATTGGCGCCGACCTCCACGCCGTCGCCCAGGATCACGCGCCCCAGTTGCGGCATCGTCTCGTAACGCCCGTCCGGCGTGGGGGCGAAACCAAACCCCTCCTGGCCGATCCGGGCGCCGGGATGCAGCACCACCCCCTTGCCCGCCACCGCATGGCTGATGCTGCTATGCGCATACAGGCGGCAGCCATCCCCCAGCTCGACCCCCGGTCCCACCACGACATGCGCCTGCAGGATGCAGGAGCGGCCGATCCGCGCACCGGCGCCAACCACCACATAGGGGCCGATCTCCGTCCCCTCCCCCACCACGGCATCGGGGGCAATGACAGCGGTCGGGTGGATGCCGGGCACCGGCGGGGGCGGCGGGTGGAACAGCGCCGCGATACGGGCGAAGCCGAGATAGGGCGTCTCGGTCAGGATCGCGACCGTGCCCTCCGGCACCTCCCCCGCCATGGCTGGCTGCAGCACCACCGCGCCGGCGCGGGTGGCGCGTAGCGCCGGCGTGTAGCGGCGGTTGTCCAGGAAGCTCACCTGGTCGGGGCCGGCCTCCTGCAGCGGCGCCACGCCAAGGAACTGCCGCTGCGGGTCGCCCTCGAAACGGCCGCCGGCCGCGGCGGCGATCGCGGCCAGGCTCAGCGGCCCAGCCGAGGCGAAGAAGCGCGGATCCACCGCCATGGAAAGCTGCTCAGCGCCGCTGGGGCGACTGCCCCTGCTGGCCAGCGGGGGCAGCCGGCCGGGGCGTGGCCGCGGCATTGGGCTGCGCCCCGCCCGACTCTGGCGGAATCGTCACGTTGCGCAGCACCTTGTTGAACTGCTGCGCCACCTCCTCCGTCAGGTCGAAGGGCGGGTCGTTGTAGATCACCAGCGGCCGGGGCAGCACCAGGTTGACATGGCGGCTGGCCGCCACCTGACGGATGACGTTGCCGAGCGCCTGCTCGATCTCCATCAGCGCGCCCTGCGCCGCCTGCTCGATGGCGCGCGACCGCTCACGGAAGATACGCTGGCTGTCGGTGATGCGGTCCTGCAGGTCGCGCTCCTTCTGGCGAAGCTGGTCCGGCGGCAGGCTGGAGCGCTGGTTGGCGAGTTGCTGCTGCTGCTCCCGCCAGCTGTTCTGCTCGCGCTGCAGGTCGTCGTTCAGCTTCTGCCGGCGCCGCTCGATCTCCTCCCGCACCTGGTTGAAAGCGGTGGAGACGCGCTGGATCTCCTGCACATCGACGATGCCGATGACGGCCGCCGGCGGCTGCTGGCCCGGCGGCAGAGGCGGCGGGGCCTCGGTCCGGGTGGCGGGGCGCTGCTGACTCTGCTGCGGCCGCTGCTGCGCCGGCCGCTGCTGCGCCGGGCGCTGTTGCCCCTGATTGGGGACGAACCATTCCTGCTGCTGCTGCGCTGCGGCCGGCCACGCCGCCACGGCCGAGAGCAGGAAGGCCGAAGCCGTGAGGAGCGATGCGCGCTGTGCTGGCATATGCGTGGAAATCCCGAGGTCAGAAGCGGGTGCCGAAGCCGAAGCGGAAGACCTGCGTCTCATCGTAGCGGTCCTTCACCACGGCCTGAGCGAGGTCGAGATTGATCAGCCCGAAGGGGCTGCGCCAGGAAACGCCAACGCCGGCGCCGACCCGCGGCCTGCCGGTGTCGCGCACCTCCGGCCCCTTCACGCTTTCCGTGAGGGCGCCAACATCGACGAAGGCGCGGCCGACCAGGCCGAGTTCCGCCGGCAGGGGCAGCGGGAAGCGCATCTCCGTGCTCTGGGTCCAGAGCAGGCGGCCGCCGAGGCTGTCCCGGGTGTTGATGTCACGCGGCCCAGCGCCGGCGATGCGGAAGCCGCGCAGGTTCTCACCGCCCAGGAAGAAGCGGTCCACAATGCGGTCCTTCCTGCCGAACAGCGGCTCCAGATAGCCGACGCTGCCTGAGAAGGAGAGGACGTAGTCCGGGTCGCCGAGCAGCGATTCGAGCGAGATGAAATAAGAACCGTCGAGACGCGCACGGATATAGGCGGTATTGCCGCCGATGCCGGCGAAGTCGGTGCCGAGGCGCAGCACGCCGCCGCGCCGCGGGTCGATGATCGAATCGCGGAAGTCATAGGTGAGGGTCTGGCCGATCTGCGACAGCAGCGTGGTGCCAGCCTGCTCCTTCACGAATCGCGAGGCGTTCTCCGAGATGTCGAAAATCTCGCGGCTCGACAGAGTATAGGCCCAGGTCTGCCGCAGCCGCTCGTTGAAAGCGTAGCCGACGCGCAGCGCGAAGCCGGCCCGCCGTTCGCGGTAGCTGGCGATCGAGAGCAGGTTGCGCTGGATGTAGAAGATGTCCGCGCCCGCAGCCAGGTTGCGGTCGAGGAAATAGGGATCGGTGACCGAGAAGTCGACCTGGCTGCGGCGTTCCGCCAGCGTGCCGTTGATGCGCGCATCGATGCCGGTGCCGAGCAGGTTGCGTTCCCGCAGGCCGATATCGGCCAGTGCGCCGGCATCGGTCGAGTAGCCGCCGCCGAGCGAGACCTCGCCGGTCGCGCGCTCCTGCACCTGGGTGTTCAGCACCACCCGATCCGGCGCCGAGCCGGGCGAGGAGGTGATCTGCACATCCGAGAAATAGCCGAGGTCACGAATGCGCTGGCGGGAGCGGCGGATCTGCGCCGCATTGAAGGCATCGCCCTCGGCCAGGCGGAATTCACGCCGGATCACCCGGTCCTGGGTGCGCGTGTTGCCGTTGATCTCGATGCGCTCGACATAGACGCGCGGCGCCTCGTTGATCTCGAAGGTCAGCTCGACCCGCTGTTCCTCGCGGTTGCGCTGGATCCGGGGCTGCACATCGACGAAGGGGAAGCCGCGCAGGTTCACCGCATCCTGCAGCGCCTGCGCCACGCGCTCCACCGAATCGCCGTCGTACCAGTCGCCCCGGTCTATATCGATCAGGCCGCGAAGGCTGTCGGCATCCAGGTTGCGGATATTGGAGACGACATCGACATTGCCGACGCGGTAGCGCGGCCCTTCGTCGATCGTGTAGGTGATGAAGAAGCCGCTGCGGTCGGGCGCCAGCTCGGCGGTGGCGTTGGTGATCTGCACATCGGCATAGCCGTTGCGCAGGTAGAAGCGGCGCAGCAGCTCCCGGTCGAAGGCCAGGCGCTCCGGGTCGTACTGGTCGGAGGAGGAGAAGATCCGGTACCAGGCCTGCTCCTTCGTCGCCACCACCTCCTTCAGCCGGCTGTCGGAGTAGCTGCGGTTGCCGACGAAGTTGATGCGCGCGACCAGCGCCGCCTCGCCCTCCTGGATCTCATAGACCACATCAACCCGGTTCTGGTCGAGCTGGATGACCTTCGGCTCGACGCTCGCGGCAAAGCGGCCGCGGCGGGCGTAGAGTTCGAGGATCCGCTGCCGGTCGGACGCGACCGCCTGGGTGGTGAGGACCGAGCGGGGGCGGAGCTGCACCTCGTTCCGCAGCACGTCGTCGGAGACCTTGCGGTTGCCCTCGAAGGCGATGCGGTTGACGATGGGGTTCTCCGCCACATCGACGATCACCCGGTTGCCCTCGCGCCGGACCTGCACGTCCCGGAACAGGCCGGTGGCGTAGAGCGACTTCAGGCTGCGGTCCAGCCGGTCGGGATCGAAGGCATCGCCGGGCTGCAGCAGCATGTAGGAGCGGATGGTGTCCGCCTCGATGCGCTGGTTGCCGCGCACCTCGATGGCCTGCACCACCTCGTTCGGCACGGCCGGTGCCGGGGAGACCCGTGCCGGCGTGCGCGGCCGGGTCTGTGCCTCCGCCTGGCCTGACAGCAGGCCTGGGGCAAGGCAGGCGGTGGCGAGCAGGAGGACGCGAAGGGAGAGCTGCAAGGGCGGGGCCGTCATTCTGGGATTGGCGGGCGGCGCGGAGAATAGCCGCGCCTCCGCGCTACCGCCACCCCGACGATTCAGGACGCGAACCGCAGGAGGGGCGCGGCGCCCAATTCGCATCCCCGGCACCGCTGCCCCCGCCGAACCAGCGCCCCGGCCGGCGCGGCAACGCCTCAGGCCAGGGGCGCCGCCCGAATCAGCCGATCAGCCGGGCGACCCAACGGCCGATGCCGCCATGCACGATGTCGTTCCAGGACACAAAGACGAACAGCGTGACCAGCAGCACGAAGCCGGCGCGGAAGCCGTATTCCTGCGCCTTCGGCGGCAGCGGGCGGCCGCGAATCGCCTCCGCCGCATAGAACAGAAGGTGGCCGCCATCCAGCAGCGGAATCGGGAAGAGATTCAGCAGCCCGAGGCCGACCGACAGCAGGGCGATCAGGCTGATGAGCTGGACGACGCCGTGCGACGCCGCCTGCCCCGCGATCTCCGCGATGCGGATCGGCCCGCCAAGTTCCTCAGCGCTGCGCTGCCCGACGATCATCTGCGCCACGCCGGTCAGGGTCTGCCAAGTCACATCCGCGGTCTGCAAGACGCCCGCAGCCAGGGCAGAGGCGGGATCCAGCCGCTCGAACCGCGCCGCGCCGCCCTGGATGCCGAGCACGCCGACGGTCCCCTGCGCGCTCGCGCGCGGCTCCGGCACGGCACTCAGCACCAGTTCCGAGCCATTGCGTGCCACCCGGACCTCCACGGTCTGGCCGGCGCGCGGCTGGATGTATTGCTGAATCTGCTCGAAGCGCGTCATCCGCCGGCCGTCCAGCGCCAGGATCTCGTCGCCCGGCTGCAGCCCGGCATGCGCCGCCGGCGAGCCCTCCATCACCGCGCCGATGCCGGTCGTCCCCACAGGTTGGCCGACCGTGGCGAAGAGTCCGGCGAAGAGCAGGATGGCGAGCAGGAAATTGGCGACCGGCCCCGCCGCCACCACGATGGCACGGCTGCCCACCGGCTTCTCATGGAAGGTCCGGCCGGGGCGCCAGGCGGCGCGCTGCTCCGGCGTCGTGTCCTCGGGCGTCTCCTGCCCGTGCAGCTTCACATAGCCGCCGAGCGGCAGCCAACCCAGCCTCCATTCCGTGCCGTGCCGGTCCGTGCGCCTGAATAGCGGCCGGCCGAAGCCGATGGAGAAGGCATCCACATGGACGCCGCGCCACCGCGCCGCGAGGTAATGGCCGAGCTCATGCACGAAGACCAGCGGGCCGAGCACGACCGCGAAGGCGATCAGGGTGCGCGGCAGGGCCGGCAGCATGCCCCAGAGATGCGCCAACAGGTCCAAACCGCCCTCCTCCGTTCCAATGCGGCCTGCGGCC
>CALGVL010000372.1 GCA_937930165.1 uncultured Acetobacteraceae bacterium | reverse complement strand
CGCGCGCCATCCAGCGCCCAGAGCTGGCGCAGGAAATCCACCGTGCTGGTCTTGCCGTTGGTGCCAGTGACGGCAACCACCATCTCCGGCTGCGCGCCCTCGAAGGCCGCGGCCATGCGCGCCAGGGCCCGGCGCGGATCGGCGGCGGTGAGCAATACCCGTTCCGGCGCCTCCACCGGCCAGGTGGTGCCCTCCGGTGCCAGCACCGCGATGGCGCCGCGCCGCACCGCATCGGCGATGAAGGCGCGCCCATCCGCGCGCGCCCCCGGCAGAGCCGCAAAAACGAAACCGGGCCGCACGGCCCGGCTGTCCGCGGTGAGGCCCTGAACGTCCGGTCCATCCGCCCCGAGCCCAGGGACGGCGACTAAGCCGCCTGCCCGCATCAGGTCATCGAGTTGCATGCGTTGCCTCCCGCGATGCAGGTGGCGCCGCGACGAGGAGCGGCCCCGGCGCGGAGGTCGCATCGGTGCGGCGGAGCAGCGGCGGCTGCACCGCGGGGGCCGGGACCGGCAGGGGCTGCGCCCGCGGTGTACCCCTTGCCGGCGCCGGGGAGGTGGCGGCGGGTGCCGGGGCACGCGGCGCCGCCGGCCGGCCGCCGCCCGTCGGCGAGGCCGCGGCGCGCGGCGGCCGGCTGGGCTGCAGCGGGATGGCAATGGCCTGCTGGATCTGCGGGATGCGGTCCGTCTCCGGCACCAGGCCAAGCACGGGGGCGATGCGGCGGATCACATTCCCCGCGGCCGGCGCCGCCACCCAGCCGGCGGTGGCGTAGCCATGGCTCTGCGCATTCGGCTTCGGCTCGTCCACCATCACATAGAGCGAGTAGCGCGGCGCATTCAGCGGGAAGGCGCCGACGAAGGCGGCGATGCGCTTGTCCTGCAGATAGCCGCCGCGCGGCCCGGTCTTCTGCGCCGTGCCGGTCTTGCCGCCGACGAAATAGCCCGGCACGTCGGCGCCCTTGCCGGACCCGTCCGTGACCACCAGGCGCATGAGCCTGCGCATGGTCTCGGAGGTGCGCTCCGAGATCACCCGCACTCCCTCGCGCTCCGTCCCTGGGGGCTGGGCCAGCAGGGTCGGCTGGCGCAGGATGCCGCCATTGGCCAGGGCAGAGACGCCGGTGATGACATGCAGCGGCGTCACCGAGATGCCATGGCCGAAGGCGATGGTCATGGTGTTGATGTCGCGCCAGTGCTGCGGGCCAGGCGACAGCGGCCGCGCCCGCTCCGGCAGTTCCACCTGCAGCCGCTGCAGCATGCCCATGCGGGCCATGAATTCCCGGTGCCGCTGCGGCCCGACCAGCATCGCCATATGCGCCGCGCCGAGGTTGGAGGAGTAGGCCAGCACCTCCGGCAGCATCAGGACGCGGTTCTTGCCCTTGTAGTCGCTGATGGTGAAGCGGCCGTAGCGGATCGGGCGGGAGGCGTCGAAGCTGCTCCAGATATTCGCCGCGCCGCTGTCGAGCGCCATGGCCGCGGTCAGCAGCTTGAAGGTGGAGCCCGGCTCGTACAGCCCGACCGTGGCCCGGTTGAAATGCGGATTCTGGCCGGGGCGTACCTGCTCGTCAGGTCTGCGCTGCAGGCTGGCCGGGTCGGAGAGGTCGTAGTCCGGCAGGCTGACCATGGCCAGGATTTCGGCCGTGTTGACGTCCATGACGACACCGGCGCCGCCGATGCCGTTGAAGTCGTTGATCGCCTTCTGCACCGCCTCGCGCAGCGCCACCTGGACGCGGACATCGATGGAGAGGCGCAGCGGCTCGGGGTTGCTGCGCAGCCGCTCGTCGAAGCTGCGCTCCACTCCGGCCACACCGTGCCCGTCCACATCCACCGAGCCGAGCACATGCGCCGCGGCACTGCCCTGCGGATAGAACCGGCGCTCGGCCGGCTGGAAGTGCAGGCCGGGCAGGCCGAGATCGTTCACCGCCTGCTGCTGCCGCGGCGACAGGTTGCGGGCGATATAGGCGAATTCCACCGGCCGCTCCGTGCCCGGCACGGTGCGCTTCGTCAGGCGGGCGATCAGGCGCTCCCGGTCCAGGTTGGGCAGGACGGTGAGCAGCCGGTCCGCCGTGGCCACCGGATCATTGATCTCCTCCGGATTGGCGTAGAGTTCCGAGACCTGCAGCGACAGCGCCAGCACCTCGCCATTGCGGTCGAGGATGGGGGCGCGCTCGACGATCGGCGTGCCGGTGGGGACCCGCGGCGCAGCGCGCAGCTTCGGCGTTGCCGGATCGATGATGGTGGCGAGGGAGAGCTTGAGGCCGACCGCGCCGAACAGCAGGGCGAAGCCGCAGGCGGCGACCACCAGCCGGCCGCGCGTCTTCTCAAGCTGCGCCCGGCGGGCGAGCTCGGGCGCGGCGATGCGAACCAGGGTCCGCGCCGGGGAGGCAGGGGCCGGGGCCAGGTGCCGGCGGGCTGGCAATGCGTTGGGAGAGGGCGGCGGGCGCAGCTCCTCGAAATCCGGGTCCTGGATCATCGCAATCCGGAATTGCCCAGGGTGGCGGCATTGGCCGACGGGGCGAAGGCGACCGGCGGCGGCAGCAGCGGGCGCCCACCGCCCAGGGCAGAACCGAGCGCGGAACCGAGCGGAACCACGGCCTCCGTCGCCCGCGGCTGGGCGGAGGCAGTGGCGATGCGAGTCACGGCCGGGCGCACCGGCGGCGCGACGGGCGCGGCGACGGCCGGCAGGGAGGCGACCACGGTGCCCGGACGCGGCGCCGAATGCGGTGCCGGGCGGGGCGGCGGCACAGGGCGCGCGATCTCGGCGAAGGCCGCGCGCGGCTCTGCCGGGCGCGGTGCGGCAGGGCGCGGTGCGGCAGGGCGTGGCTGGGCGGCGGCGCGCGCGGCTGGCGGCTGGGCCGGCGCCTGCGCCGTCGGCGGCGCGGGCACGGAAGCCGCCGCCACGACGGCCGGCGCGGCAGGGGCAGGCGCGGCGGACCGCGCCTCGGCAACCACCGGGGCAGGAGGCGGTGCCGGCGGCGGAGCCGGGACGGCGGCGGGCACGGGCTCACTCTGCGCGACGGCCACCGGCGCCTGCGGCGTGGCCGGCTTCGGATCGAGCAGGGAGATCACCGTGGTGCCAGGCGGCGCCGCCGGCTCCCGCGCCGCGAAGAGTGCGGTGGGGCCGTCATAGGCGGTTACCGGCGGCAGGCGCCGCTCGGCCTCCGCCATGCGGAGGAATTGCGAGGGCTGCATCGGCTCCAGCGCCAGATAGCGCTGCGCCAGGCCGCGCAGGCGTTCCTGCTCGGTCAGCCAGGCCCATTCGGCCTGCAGCGCCTGGGTGCGGGTCTCCGCCTCCTCGATGGATTTGGCGATGCTGCGCAGCTCGCGGTCGAGCAGCGCGACCTCGTGCTTGCTGTTGTAGACATGCAGCCCCGCACCGGCGGCCGCGAAGAGGGTGACGAGAGTGAGCGGGCGGATCATGCGGCGTCCTGCAGGGCAAGGCGTTCGATGGCGCGCAGCCTCGCGGAGCGGGCGCGCGGATTGGCGGCGGTTTCGGCCTCGCCGGGCCGAAGGGCTTTGGGTGTCAGCAGACGGAAGCCGGCAGCCTCCGCCGGGCGGGCGAGGGCGCCCGGATCGTGGCGGGAGGCGCCGCCGGCGCGACCCGCGGCCTGCGCCATGAAGCGCTTCACGATCCGGTCCTCGAGCGAGTGGAAGGCGACGACCACCAGCCGCCCGCCCGGCGCCAGCAATTGCGCGGCGGCGGCCAGGCCGCGCTCCACCTCGCCCAGCTCGTCGTTCACGGCGAGGCGCAGCGCCTGGAAGCTGCGGGTGGCGCGGTCGATGCCAGAGGGGTCGCGCGGCGTGACGGCGCGGATGATCTCGGCGAGGCGGTGGGTGGTCGTGATCGGCGCCTCGCGCCGCGCCGCGACGATGGCACGGGCGATGCGGCGGGCATGCCTCTCCTCTCCAAGCTCGAACAGCATGTCGGCGAGTTCCGACTCGGTGAGGGAGTTCACCAGATCTTGCGCCGATCTCCCGGCCTTTTCCATGCGCATGTCAAGCGGCCCGTCGGCGCGGAAGGAGAAGCCGCGCTCCGGCTCGTCGAGCTGGAAGGAGGAGACGCCGAGATCGAGCACCACGCCGTCCAGCCGGCTGACGCCGCGCGCCTCAAGCAGCGGCAGCATGTCACCGAAGCGCCCCTCGATCAGGTGCAGGCGGCCGGGGTGGCGGGCGGCCAGGGCGGCGCCGCGGGCGATCGCCTCCGGATCGCGGTCGATGGCGTAGAGGGTGCAGTGCGCGGTCCCGAGAATGGCGCCGGCATAACCGCCGCCGCCGAAGGTGCCGTCGCAATAGGTGGCGCCGTCGCGGGGGGCCAGCGTCGCCAGCACCTCGGCCAGCATGACGGGGAGATGGCCGCTCATGCCTCATCCTCCTCGTCGGCCGCCTCGGCCTCGGCGAGGCGCGCGGCGTTCCAGATCTGGAAGAAGCGGATGCGGCCGGAATAGGCGATCTCGCCGTCCAATTGCGCTTTCTCGACCAGCTCCTTCGGCAGCACCATGCGGCCCTCGGAGTCCGGGCGCAGAACGTGGATGCGGGCCACCAGCTTGCGCGAGAGCTTCTCGTAGGACGGATCGAAGGGGTCGAGATCCGCGATGCGCCGGTTGACCTCCTCATCGAAGGTGGGCTTGGGCCAGACCTCGATGCAGGGGGAGTGGCTGGACTTGCGGAGGACGACCTCCTCCGCGTTCAGGCGCGCGAGGACGGCACGGAACGGGGCTGGCACGGAAACCCGCGCCTTCTTCGCATCAAAGGTCCCGCTTTGCGTGCCCGCGAAAATGGAACCCGCCCCCCTGCGCCCGACTTCGGCTGCACTCTGCCCCGCCTCCCGAGGCAGCGGCCGGCGAGGCCCCCCGACCCCGCCGGCTCGCCCGACCATCCCGCTTCGAACCGCTCGCCCCCCCGAGCGTCCGGGTCCGTCACGGGATAGCCTGGGATAGCATGGGAGAAGATGGGACAGCAAGGGAGAAAGCCGTTCCGGGCCACAAAGCTTCCGGTGTAATTCTGTGGCGGCAGAGGCCCTTAGGCCCAAAAATGAGTAAGAAAGCAGAACATGACCGTGAGAAGACGGTAGACGATAGGCCGCCGCTGCCTGTTTCTTGGGCGATCTGGACTTTCGGGGGATAACCCTGTGGATAGAGTGCGCCAGGCGGCCTGTAAGCCGGGTTCTGTCCACCCCCTGAAAACTGGGGATGGGACGGCCATTCCTCTGGGACGCGCCTCACGGCGCGCCTCGCGCGGCCAACCCGGGCGGCAGGGCAGGAAGCCCCTCGCGTCCACCCGTCTTGCGACGGGTGCCGCCGGCCGCCCCTATTCGGCCTTGCTCCCGGTGGGGTTTGCCATGCCGCCCCCGTTGCCGGGGGCGCGGTGCGCCCTTACCGCACCCTTTCACCCTTGCCCGGAGGCCCTGCGGCGTCCGGGCGGTCTGCTCTCTGTGGCACTTTCCCTGGGGTCGCCCCCGCCGGCCGTTAGCCGGCACCGTCTTCCTGTGGAGCCCGGACTTTCCTCCAGCCCTGCCTTGCGGCAGGACCAGCGGCCGTCCGGCCACCTGGCGCGGCTTGCAGATGCGCTCGCGGATGCGCCGCGTCAATCGCCTTC
>CALGVL010000371.1 GCA_937930165.1 uncultured Acetobacteraceae bacterium | reverse complement strand
GCGGCGCGCAGGGCGGCGGCGTCGCCTTCCCCCTCCGGCGTCACCGTCGCCAGGATGTCCAGGCCGCCGCACCAGCGGCGGAAGGCCTCGGCCATGGTGATGCGCTCGAAGGGCTGGGTCAGGTCGGTTTCCACCCCCTCATGCCCGACGACCGGGGGGCAGAGGGTGCGGACCAGCGCCTCCGTCTCGTCCATCAGCCCCTCCAGGCTCAGGCCGGGGTGGTACCATTCCAGCATGGTGAATTCCGGGGAATGGCGGGGGCTGGCCTCGCCATTGCGCCAGACCCGCGCCAGTTCGAAGATCGGCCCGGCCCCTGCCACCAGCAGCCGCTTCAGCGCCAGTTCCGGGGAGGTGCGCAGCCAGAGCACCCGCCGCTCCCCGGCCCCCAGATGCGGGATGTATTCGGTGCGGAAGGCATGGAGATGCACCTCCATCCCCGGCACCGGCACCAGGCAGGGGGTTTCGACCTCGGTGTAGCCGCGGGCGGTGAGGAAGGCGCGCGTCTCGGCGATCAGCCGGGCGCGGCGGCGCAGGAAGGGCAGCCGGGCGGCGAGGCTCTCCGGATGCCAGGAGGGGGTCGGCATGGGGGCAAGGGGCATTGCAGCGGGCCAGGGCAGGGACTAGGTCCGCCGGACCATGCCCGATGGCACCCTTCCCCGCCCAGGGGATATCACCAACCGGACCCTTCGCAGCGCCGAGGACCTCGTCGCCGCCGGCCTGCTGCCCGAGGCGGCACGGGAGGCGGCGGCACGGGTCGCGGAACGCTATTCCATTTCCGTCACGCAATCGGTTCGGGCGCTGATCGACCCCACCGACCCGGCGGATCCGATTGCCCGGCAATACATCCCCAACCCGGCGGAACTGGTGACGGGGCCGCAGGAGCTGGCGGATCCGATCGCCGATGAGCCCTTCAGCCCGGTCAAGGGCGTGGTGCACCGCTATCCCGACCGGGCGCTGCTGAAGCCGCTGCTGGCCTGCCCGGTCTATTGCCGCTTCTGCTTCCGGCGGGAGGTCGTGGGCCCGGATGGCGGGCTGCTGACGGAGGCGGAGCTGGACGCCGCCCTCGACTGGTTCGCCCGCACCCCCCAGGTGCGGGAGGCGATCCTGACCGGCGGCGACCCGCTGATGCTCTCGCCCCGGCGACTCGGGCATATCCTGGCCCGGCTCTCCGCGATGCCGCATATCGAGATCATCCGGCTGCACAGCCGGGTGCCGGTGGCCGATCCGGCGCGGGTGTCGCCGGCGCTGCTGCGGGTGCTGGAGACGGAGAAGGCGTTGTTCCTCTGCGTCCACGCCAACCATGCGCGGGAATTCGCTGAACCGGCGCGCGCCGCCCTGGCGCGGCTGGCGCGGGCGGGCATTCCGCTATTGGGGCAGAGCGTGCTGCTGCGCGGGGTGAATGACAGCGCCGAGGCGCTGGAGGCGCTGTTCCGCGCCATGCTGCGCTGCCGGGTGAAGCCCTATTACCTGCACCAGCTCGACCGTGCCCCCGGCACGGCGCGCTTCGAGGTGCCGATTGAGGAAGGCCGCGCCCTGTTGCGGCAGTTGCGCGGCCGCCTCACCGGCCTGGCCTGGCCGACCTATGTGCTGGACGTGCCGGGCGGCCGCGGCAAGGCGCCGCTTGGCCCGGATTTCGCTGCGCCGGAGGAGGGCGGCGGCTGGCGGGTGGAGCCGCCGCTTGGGGACGCGCCCCACCGGCATGGGCCGCCGGACGGCCCGGCGCCGGAGCCGGGCCGTCCGGCGCCGCCCGCGCCTCAGTAGGGGCGCCAGCGCGGCGGCAGCGGTCCGGGATTGGGGAAGGCGCCGCCCCAGTCATCGAAGGGCCGCATGCCCTCCGGCTTGCGCGGCCGTGGACGCCGCCGGGACCAGTCCTCCGGCCTCGCCCGGCCGTGGTCGCCGGGGAATGTGCAGGCGACCATCAGCCTGGGATCCATGCCGGGGCAGGGGCCCATCCGTGGCAGCATGGGCTTGGACCGGACCTGCTCGCCGGAAGGCAGGCAGAAGGCCGATCGGGGGTCCACCCCCGGCGGGCAACCGCCCTTGCCATGCTGGGCGCCCGGCGGCCTGGCGGCGAGGGCCGGCGCGGCGAGCCCGGCTGTCAGGGCCAGGGCGGTGAGGGCGCCCATGGCGAGGGCGCGACGCGGAAGGGACATGCCTGTCTCCTGTCTCGGGAGTCTTCGCCGGCCACTGCCGGCGATGCCGAAGACAAGCAGGAGTTCCGCCGCCGCCGCTGTGAGCCAGCCCATAGCCGGGGCCGATTGGGGCCGCAGGCCGCGGCCCCCGTTGCCACCGCTGCCCTTCCCGGACTAAACCCCCGCCCCATATGGGCCGCGTCCCGCCGCCCGCCGTTCATTCCACCCAGTCGAGATCAGGTGCCCTTCCCATGGCGAAGATGCAGGCCAACCAGATGCGTGCCGGCATGGTCATCGAATTCGAAGGCCAGCGCTACACCATCCTCAAGCAGAACATCATGATCCCCGGCAAGGGCGCCGCCGTGATCCAGGTGGAGATGCGCAACATCAAGACCGGCGCCAAGAAGGACCAGCGCTGGCGCACCGCCGATACGGTCGAGCGGCTGACCACCGAGGACAAGGAATTCACCTACTCCTACGCCGACGGCGACCAGCTCGTGCTGATGGACCCGGAGACCTACGAGCAGACCCACGTCCCCTCCTCCATCCTCGGCGACCGCTTGCCCTTCCTGGTCGAGAACATGACGGTCAACGTCAAGCTGATCGAGGGCGAGCCGGTCTCCATCGACCTGCCCGAGACGGTGGTGCTGGAGGTGACCGAGGCCGAGCCGGTGGTGAAGG
>CALGVL010000370.1 GCA_937930165.1 uncultured Acetobacteraceae bacterium | reverse complement strand
GAATTTGGAGGGCCGCCAGGGCCCCGGCGGCCGCACCCATCTGCTGTCCCCCGCGATGGCGGCGGCGGCGGCCATCGCCGGCCGGTTGGCGGATGTGCGCGACTATCAGCCGAAGGAGGCGGTCTGATGCAGGCTTTCACCACGCTCACCGGCATCGCCGCGCCGCTGCCGCAGGCGAATGTCGATACGGACAAGATCATCCCGGCGCGCTTCCTGAAGTCCATCAGCCGCAGCGGCTTTGGCAAGCACCTCTTCGCCAACCTCCGCTACCGGGAGGACGGTTCGGAGAACCCGGATTTCGTGCTGAACCAGGAGCCCTACCGCAAGGCGGAGATCCTGATCGCCTTCGAGAATTTCGGCTGCGGCTCCTCCCGCGAGCATGCGCCCTGGGCGCTGCTGGATTTCGGCATCCGCTGCGTCATCGCACCGGATTTCGCCGATATCTTCCACAACAACTGTTTCAAGAATGGCATCCTGCCGGTGCGCCTGCCGCGCGAGGTCTGCGAGCAGTTGATGGAGGACGCGCGGATGGGCGGCAATGCCCGCCTGACGGTGGATCTGGAACGCCAGGTGGTGGTCCGCCCGAATGGCGAGGAGATCCCCTTCCAGGTGGATCCGCTGCGCCGCCATCTTCTGCTGAACGGCCTCGACGATATCGGCCAGACGCTGCAGCACGCGCCGGCGATCGACAGCTACGAGGCGAAGCAGCGCGCCAGCCAGCCTTGGCTTGGCGCCTGACCGCGACGCACGACATAGGGGGATTCCAGCAATGCCGGCGAACAAGAAGCTCCTCGTCCTGCCGGGCGACGGTATCGGCCCGGAGGTGATGCGGGAGGTCCGTCGGGTCATCGACTGGATGGACCGCCGCCGCAGCGTGACCTTCGACATCGAGGAAGGGCTGGTCGGCGGCGCCGCCCTGGACGCCGAAGGCACGCCCTGCTCGGACGAGACGGTGGCGCGGGCCAAGGCGGCGGATGCGGTGCTGTTCGGCAGCGTCGGTGGCCCGAAATGGGACAACCTGCCTTTCGAGAAGCGGCCGGAACTCGGCATCCTGCGGCTGCGCAAGGAGCTGGGGCTCTTCGCCAATCTGCGCCCGGCGGTGGTGCTGGATCCGCTGGCGGATGCCTCCTCGCTGAAGCCCGATCTGGTGCGTGGGCTGGACATCATGATCGTCCGCGAATCGACGGGCGGCATCTATTTCGGCGAGCCGCGCGGGATCGAGACGATGCCGGACGGCAAGCGCCGCGGCATCGACACGGAAGTTTACACCGAGGACGAGATCGCCCGCGTCGCCCGCGTCGCCTTCGACTTGGCGCGCAAGCGGCGGCGCAAGGTGACCTCGGTGGAGAAGGCGAATGTGATGCAGTCCGGCCGCCTCTGGCGTGCCGTGGTATCCGAGGTCGGCAAGGCCGAGTACCCGGATGTCGAACTGGAGCATATGTATGCCGACAACTGCGCCATGCAGCTTTGCGCGCGGCCGAAGCAGTTCGACGTCATCCTCGGCAGCAACCTGTTTGGCGACCTGCTCTCCGACCTGGCTGCGGCGCTGACCGGCTCGCTCGGCATGCTGCCTTCCGCGACCCTGGGCGCCGTGGGGCCGGATGGGCGCCGGCATGCGCTGTACGAGCCGGTGCATGGCTCTGCCCCCGACATCGCCGGCAAAGGTATCGCTAATCCCTGCGCCCAGATGCTCTCCTTCGCCATGCTGCTCCGCTGGTCCTTCGGCATGGAGGAGGATGCGAAGCTGGTGGAGACGGCGGTGGAGCGGGTGCTCGCCGGCGGCCTGCGCACGGCTGACATCATGCAGCCCGGCATGGCCCGGGTCGGCACCAGCGTGATGGGTGAGGCGGTGGTGCGGGAACTGGACAAGCTCGCCGCCTGAAATTCTCCTGTCAGGCGGGGCTGGTGGGGGTTGCGCGAAGCGTCATCCTCCGCTATTTCCGCCGCCTCGCCGGACGGTGAGACAAAGCGCCCGTAGCTCAATTGGATAGAGCACCAGACTACGGATCTGGGGGTTAGGAGTTCGAATCTTCTCGGGCGCGCCATCTTTCCGACTGCTCCGGGTTCTGACCCGTTGAGCCATTTGGGGCAGCCACCGCTTCCCCTCTTCCGCCCATCCTGTTTTCCGAAAGCATCCGGTGCCGCTTGGCCGTCCCTTGAACGGATCGGCGGCTGCATGCGTTTCCGGCCCCAGTGAGGAAGGAGGGGCTCGGATGCGGCTGGAATCTTTGGCTACCGCAACGGCCATGGTTGCGGCGCTTGCCCTGACTGGCTGCACGGTGCGCAGCGGCTCTCCTGCCCCTGCCAGCACCGCCGGCATCGGCACCTTCGGCAGCACCGCCACCCCCGCCAGCAGCCTCGGCCCGAGCATGGGCGCCATGGGCGGCAGTTCCCCAGGCGCGACCGGCCCCAGGGGCGGCAATGGCTTCGGGGTCACCGGCGGCCATGTCGGGGCTGGTGGCACCGGGGGCCAGATCGGGGTGGGCGGCACCGCAGGCGGCATCGGCGGCACGGGGGGCATGGGCACTTCCGGCGCGGGCGCGGCGCCGACCTCGGGCAGCGGGCGCTGATCGGCTGTGGGGCCCGTCACCGGGCGGGCAGCGTCAGGCGATACCCATGGGCGCCGGCGGCGCCTGCGATCCTGTCCGGGACGGCTGGCGCGGGGACGGGGGCTGGCTCAATGCATTGCGGGCAGCTGTTTCCCCTCCGCCGCCGTGCCAAGCGCCTCGTCCAGCGCCTGCCGCATCGCAGCCAGGTCGCGCGGATTGGCGCCGATGGTGAATTCGCGGCCATCGTCCAGTTGCAGCTGGACCAGCGCCACCGGCTGCTCGGAATGCACCTTGATCTGGAAGCGGGCCAAGCGAGGCATGGCTGCGGCCAGTCCGCCCGCCCGCAGGCGCCGTGCCGCAGCCAGCCCGGCGCGCAGCGCATCGGCAAGCGCCTCTGCCACGCCGACCGAGAGCACGGCCCGTAACGGCGGGTTGTCGGGCGACGGCCCGCGGAGCACCACGGCGACCGCGTCCGGCTTCGCCTGCACGCTCTGCGCATCCACCGCGGCGATGACCAGATTCAGGATCTTCCGCGGCGATTCAGCTTTCTGGGACACGGTACCGCCTTGGGCTCTGCAGGTGGCCCTCGGTGCGCGGGCTCATGCACCGACCGGGCCCTGACAGTATTCCCTTTTATTTTCAGATTGTCCGACACGCATTGGTGAGGCGGCAGGCGTGCTGCGCTTTCCACCCTCCAGCCAGGCGTTCCAGCCTGGCCCCGTTTTCCTGCCCCTGCGCGCTCAGCGCGGCGCATGGAGAAAGGCGGCGATGTCGTGCATCCCGCCCGTCGGCGCTGGCGCGCGGCATAGCGCAACGCTCCTGCCGATCCTGCTACTGCCTGCTGCCCGCGACGCCGGCATTGCTGGAGCGCTTGCCATGGTCGTGCCGGCTGAGCGGGCGGCGATGTCCTGAATGCTGTTGCCGTCATTCTGAGAGGGGCCGGCCCGGCACAGCCTTCGGCGGACCGGGCCGAAGGCCGGAAAACCGGAGGTCCATACGCCAGCCCGAACGTCGGGGCGCCTTCGTCCACGGCCTGTCTGTCATCCCTTACGCCTTGGTTCGGCGGATCCAGCGCTTCAGCGGAATTTTACATTTCCGGACCGGAACCGGATCGACGGGCGCTGGGAAGGTTGCGATGCTGGGATGGAGGTGGGACCATCTTGCTCACGCGACGCCGCCTTGCATCCCTGGCCGCCTGCGCTGCCGCCGCTTCCGTTCCGGGCCTGGCCCGCGCCGCCGCGCCGCGCGCGGAGCGGCTGATCTGGGCCGTGAACCCGGCCGGGGAGGAACTGGCCGTCGTCTACCGCAACGGCAACGCCTATGACCCGATGGCCATGGCACGGCTGCAACTGCTGTTCCGCGACGTGCACCGGAACGTGGTAGGTCCCCTGCCGCCGCTGCTCGTGGACATCCTCTCCGTACTGCAGGAGCGCTGGGGCTATGAGCGGCCGCTGGTCATCACCTCGGGCTACCGGACGCCGCAGACCAATGCCGCCATCGAAGGCGCGGCCCCGGCCAGCCTGCACCTGCGCGGGCTCGCCGCCGATGTCTCGCTGCGCGGCATCCCGCTGACCGATTTTGCCAATGCGGCGCTGTGGCTGTCGGGGCGGCTCGGCTTCATGGGGATTGGGCTGTACCGGCGCTTCCTTCATCTCGATATCGGGCCGCAGCGGAGCTGGACGCGACTCGGCCTCTGACGCACCGGACTTCGTCAGGGCGTCTCGCCATCCCGCAGCCTGGCCAGGACCTCCTGCCTCAGCGGCTCGGGCAGCGCATGCAGGGCCGCGCCCAGCCGGCGCATCGCCTGGCGCAGCCCGTGCATCTGGTCGAGCAGGCGGAGCGCGACGGCGATGCCCTCCTCGTTCACGCCCATGCTGTCGCGTAGGTCGCGGATCAGCCAGGCGCGGGCGAGGTCCAGCTCGGAAAAGACCCGCTCCGGCCCGGCCTGCTGCGGCAGCAGCCAGCCGGCCTCAATCCATGCCTCCAGTGAGGCGGCGTCGATCCGGGCCCGCAGCAGGAATTCGCGGAACTCGATCATTCACCCCTCCATCCCGGCACGCGGGTTCTGGGCCTTGCCTGCCTCCCAGCGCGCGGCGAAGGCTTCGAGTTCGGGGTCGGGGCGGTCCGGCAGCACGATCCGGAGCGTGGCATAGGCGTCCCCGCGGCTGCCGTCCGGCCGTGGCACGCCCCGGCCCCGCAGCCGCAGCACCGTGCCGGTATTGGACCCCTTGGGCACGGTGACGGCCACCCGGCCCGCCGGCGTCGGCGCCTCGACCCGGCCGCCGAGCACGGCCTCGGACAGGCTGACCGGCAGGTCGAAATGGATGTCGTCTCCCTGGCGGGTGAAATACGGGTGCGAGGCCACCTGGACCTCGACCAGCAGGTCGCCCGGCGGGCCGCCGCCGAGCCCGGCCGCGCCCTTGCCGCGCAGGCGGAGCACCTGCCCGTCGCGCGTGCCGGGCGGCACCGTCACATCCGCGGTCGAGCCGTCCGGCAGGGTCAGCCGCTTCGTCGTGCCGTTCACCGCTTCCAGGAAGCCCAGCGCCAGCCTGCCATGCAGGTCGCCGCCGCGCATCCGCATCCCGGCGCCGCGCATCCCGGCGCGGCCGAACAGTTCCGCCAGCAGGTCGTCGGCATCGGTCAGGTCGGCGAAGCCGGCATCGCTGGCGTAAGGGTGCGCCCCGGCGAAGTCGCGGTAGAAATGCGTCTGTTGCGGCCGCTCGGCCCCCGAGGCGTCGATCTCGCCGCGGTCGAAGCGGGCGCGCTTCTCTGGATCGCCGAGCAGGTCATAGGCAGCCGAGACCTGCTTGAACCGCTCCTCCGCCGTGCGGTCGCCGGGGTTGAGGTCCGGGTGCAGCGTCCGGGCCAGGCGGCGATAGGCCTTGCGGATCTCATCCTGCGTGGCCTCGGGCGTCACGCCCAGGATCTCATAGGGATTCGTGCTCATGCTCGCCTCGGGGCTGGGCATCCGGGCCGGCGGCCGCACTTTCGGAGCCCTGGGGAAGGGGCGCCGGCCCAGCCGAAATTGTGTCGCCGCCGCGAGATGTCGAGGCAACCTGTCCCTGGCCACGCCACCGGGCTGGCGGCGTCAATTGCTGGCACCGCCCATCTCCATCGCCGCCTCGATGCGCAGGTTCTCACGATCGCGGCCGAGGGTGGCGGCGGCGAGGGTGCGGCCGTCGCGGCGGTAGCGCAGCACTGCCCTGCGGGCGGCGATATCGCCCTCCACCACGATCTCGTCCCAGCTCCGCGCATGACCGACATAGTCGATGGTGAGCTCGTCGTAGTGCCGGCTCCAGAAGAAGGGCACGTCCTTGAAGGGTTCCGGCCGGCCCAGGAGGTTCAGCGCCGCGGCCTGGCCCATGCGCTCGGCCACCACCCAGTGCTCCACGCGGATAGGTTCGCCGCTATGCGGATCCGGCCAGCGCGCGACATCACCGGCGGCGAGGATGCCGGGGGCGTTCGTCTGCAGATGCGCGTCCACGAGGATGCCGTTCTCCACCGCGATGCCGGCTGCCTCGGCCAGTGCTGTGCGCGGCCGCACGCCGGTCCCCAGGATGACGAGATCCGCCGCCAGGCTGCCGCCGCCCTTTAACGCGACCTGCCCAGGCGCGATGGAGGCGACCTCCTCGCCGAGATGGAAGGCGACGCCATGCGCCTCATGCACCTGCCGCACCAGATCCGCGAAGGGTGGTCCGAGTACCCTCTCCAGCGGCCGACGGTCTGGCGCCACCACCGCCACCTCCAGCCCGCGATGGCGCAGAGCCGCCGCCACCTCCAGCCCGATGAAGCCGGCGCCCACCAGCACCGCGCGCTGCGCCGCCCCGGCGCGGGCGATGATGGCGCGGCAGTCGCGCAGGGAGCGCAGGGTCAGCACCTCTGGCGCCCCCGCGCCCGGGATCGGCGGGCGGAAGGGCTCGGCGCCGGTGGCGATCAGCAGGCGGTCGAAGGAAAGTTCGCCGCCATCGGCCAGCAGCACGCGCCGGCCGCGCGGGTCGATGCCGGCGGCGCGGGCGCCCAGGCGCAGCTCGATCCCGGCCTCGGCATACCAGGAGGGAGGGCGGAGGGGGATCCAATCCTCCGGCGCCTCGCCAGCCAGGTAGTCCTTGGACAGGTTGGGCCGGTCATAGGGCGCGTCGGTGTCGTCGCTGATCATGGTCAGCGCACCCGCATAGCCCTCCCGCCGCAGTCGCTCCGCCGCGGCGAAGCCGGCCGCGCCACCGCCGAGGATCAGGATGCGGTCGGGGACGCCGGCCGGCGCGGTCCGCTTCGGCGCGGGCCCGGCCTTCTCCCGCACCACCACGCGGTCGCCCTGGCGCTCCACCTTCCAGCAGGGGACGGGATCGAAGGCCGGGGCACGCAGCGCCTCGCCGGTGCGCAGGCTGAAGCAGGCATGGTGCCAGGGGCAGCGCACCGTCTCGCCGACCACCAGCCCCTTTGCCAGCGGGCCGCCGTAATGCGTGCAGGTGGCGCCGATGGCGAAGACCTCCTCGCCGCGGCGGGCGAGCAGCACGGCCTCCTCTCCCACCTGGCCGGCCAGCATGCCGCCATCAGGCAGGTCCGCGAG
>CALGVL010000369.1 GCA_937930165.1 uncultured Acetobacteraceae bacterium | reverse complement strand
GCAGGCCCGTCGCGATGATGCCGGCGCGGTGGCGTGCCAGCCCCTCGGTGACGAAGGCGGCGACTCCCTTGTTGCGCATCATGCCGATGACGAGGGCGCCGACCACCGCCGTGCCCATATAGCCGTCATTGGCGACCACGATCACATCGCCCGGCTGTGCCTCGGCCAGCGCGCCCTGCACCGCCACCACATCCGCCGGATAGGCGAAGGCGGTCAGGGCCGGGCCGACGAACTCCGCCCTTGCCGGATCCAGCGGCTTGATCCGCCAGTCCAGCGCCCCGCGTCCCTCCATCGCATCCACCAGATGCGAGGTCTGGGCGCCGCGGAAGCGTTCCAGCAGCGCGCGGTCCGGCCGGCGGAAGCCACGATGGACGGTGAGCATCGGCGGGTTGTCGAGCATGGCATTCTCCTCCCGGCGGAAGCATCGCGCGGGTGCGGCGCGGCGCCAAGCTATTCGAGATAGATCATCTTCCGCGTCATGCCGCCGTCGATCACGAATTCCGCGCCCGTGACGAAGCCGCTCTCCGGTCCCAGCAGCCAAGCGGCCAGGGAGGCCACATCCTCCGGCTGGCCGACGCGGCCGGCGGGGTGCTGGGCATGGTCCTCCGGCCGCAGCCCCTCGCCATGGGTGTGGATCCAGCCGGGGCTGATGCAATTGGCGCGCACCTCCGGCCCCAGGCTGATCGCCAGCGCATGGGTCAGTGCAAGCAGCCCGCCCTTGGAGGCGGAATAACTTTCGGTATTGGCCTCCGACTGGTGCGCGCGGGTGGAGGCGATGGTCAGGATGGCGCCGCGCGCGGCGCGCAGCAGGTCCTCGGCGGCGCGGACCAGCAGGAAGGTGCTGGTCAGGTTGGTGCCGAGCACGGAATTCCATTCCGCCAGGGTCAGCTCGCGGATCGGCTTGCGGATCATGAAGCCGGCATTGCAGACCAGGGCGTCCAGCCGGCCCTCCTGCTGCCGCACTCCGTCCACCAGCGCATTGACGGCGGCCTCGTCGGACACATCGGCCTGCACGCAGCGGGCGGCGAAGCCGGGCTGCGCCTGCTGCCGGTCGGCGATCACCACTCGCCAGCCCTCCTGCGCCAGCCGGGCGGAAATGGCCAGCCCGATCCCATGCGCGGCGCCGGTCACCAGGGCCACGCGCTGTTGCTCGGCCATGCTGCTGCATCCTCCTGCGGTCATAGCCCCCTCGGCCGGGGCGGGGTTCCCGGCGGCATCCGCCGCTGTAGCATATGGCGGACCAGGGAGAGGACCACGCATGCCCGCACCCTTGCTGTTCACGCCGATCCGTCTGCGTGACGTGACTTTGAAGAACCGCGTCGTGGTGGCGCCGATGCACCAGTATTCCGCGGTGCGCGGCTTCGCCACCGACTGGCACCTGATGAATGCCGGCCGCTACGCCGCCGGCGGCGCCGGGCTGGTCATCATGGAAAGCACCAAGGTGGAGCGGCGCGGCTGCGGCACGCTGGGCGATCTCGGCATCTGGGACGATGCCTTCATTCCCGGCCTCTCCCGCTGTGCAGGCTTCATCCGGGAGCATGGGGCGGTGCCGGGCATCCAGCTTGGCCATTCCGGTCGCAAGGCGCGGCGCTTCCGTCCCTGGGAGGGCGGTGGTCCCCTTCAGCGCACGCCGGAAATCGAGGACTGGGAGGAATGGGAACTGGTCGCCCCATCCGCCATCGCCGCCCCGGAAAGCGATCCGCTGCCGCGGGCGCTGACGCGCGCGGAGATCCCGGCGTTAGTGGAGCGCTGGGGGCAGGCGGCGCGCCGGGCGCATGAGGCGGGCTTCGAGGTACTGGAGATCCATGGCGCGCATGGCTACCTGATCCATGAATTCCTCTCGCCCTTCTCCAACCGGCGCAACGACGAGTATGGCGGCTCCGAGCTGAACCGCATGCGCTTCTGCATCGAGGTGGTGGAGGCGGTGCGGCAGCACTGGCCGGAAAGCAAGCCGCTTTTCCTGCGGCTGTCCGTGGATGACGATGTGGGCTGGGATCCGGACCAGTCCTCGCGCCTCGCGGCGCTGGTGAAGCCGAAGGGCGTGGATGTGATTGACTGTTCCTCCGGCGGCATGCGGGGCGCGCCGGTCGCCAGCGCCACCCCGGTGACCTATGGCTACCAGGTGCCCTATGCCACGAAGATCCGGCGCGAGGCCGGCATCATGACCATGGCCGTCGGCCTGATCGTCCATGCCGACCAGGCGGAGGGCATCCTGCAACGGGGCGAGGCCGACCTGATCGCCCTGGCGCGCGAGCTTCTCTACAACCCGAACTGGCCGATGGATGCGGCGCAGAAGCTGGGCGTGGATCCGCGCTTCGAACTAGTACCGCCGCCCCAATCCTATTGGCTGGAGAAGCGGGCGCGGCAGGTGAAGGAGCTGACGCCCTCCACCTGGCGCGAGCGGCTGGGCGAGTGACCGGATGGGCGAGGGCGACAGCCGGCCTATATAATCGCCGGTGATGCCTCCTCGCCGACAGACCGTGGCGCCGCCCCCGGGCGACGACCTCTTCGGACCCCCGCCCGCCCCAGCCGAGCCACCGCCCGCGCAGGGGCCACGCCCGCTCGCCGACCGCCTGCGCCCGCGCACGCTCGGGGAGGTGGTGGGCCAGGACCACCTGCTGGGGCCGGAGGGCGCGCTGAGCCGCATGCTGGCGCGCGGCAGCCTGGCCTCGCTGATCCTCTGGGGGCCGCCGGGAGTGGGCAAGACCACCATCGCCCGGCTGCTGGCGGCGGAGGCGGGGCTGGTCTTCGCCTCCCTCTCCGCTGTCTTCTCCGGCGTCGCCGACCTGAAGCGCGCCTTCGATGAAGCGCGGGCGCGGCGGCGCATGGGGCAGGGGACGCTGCTCTTCGTGGACGAGATCCACCGCTTCAACCGCGCCCAGCAGGACGGCTTCCTGCCGGTGGTGGAGGACGGCACCATCACCCTGGTCGGCGCCACGACGGAGAATCCGTCCTTCGAGCTGAACGGCGCCTTGCTCTCCCGCTGCCAGGTGCTGGTGCTGCGGCGGC
>CALGVL010000368.1 GCA_937930165.1 uncultured Acetobacteraceae bacterium | reverse complement strand
GCGCCTTGGTCGGCGTCCAGGGATAGCCGGGACAGGAGGGGCCGCTGCCGGCCCCCGGTGCCCAGACCGGGGTGATGCCCTCAGCACTCAGGGAGACAGGCATGACCAAGCCGTTCGATGCCGGGACTGCCTTACGGCGCTTCGGCCTGTGCGGTGGCCCGCACGACCTGGCGCGCCTGCGCCCTGATCCGCTCGGCGCGTTGCTTGCCGAACTGGCGGAGATCGGCCGCGCGCCGCCACTGCCTGTGATGGCGCCGCTGACCACCAGCAGGGCCATCGAGATCTTCATTGCCAAGCGCGAGGATGCCAAGCGCCGCGCCGCTGCCGCCGCCGAGCGTGCCAGGATGGGGCTGACGGATCTCGGCAGCGGGCGGGAAGGCCCATCCGCCGTCATGACGGCCGGCAGGGTGGCGGGCCAGCGTGATGCCAGGCTGGCCAATCCCGATATCCTCACCCATGGGGAAGCCCTGCGGCAGGAGGTGGCGTTCCTCATCGCCCTGGCGGTGGCAACGCCGCGCCCGCTGGAGGAGCGGCTGGCCTTGTTCTGGGCCAATCACTTCACCGTCTCGGCGCAGCGTGCACAGGTCATCTACTTCATCGGCGCCTTCGAGCGCGAAGCGATCCGTCCGCACATGACCGGGCGGTTCGAGGACATGCTGCTTGCCGCCGTGCTGCATCCGGCCATGCTGCGCTATCTCGACAACCATGCCTCGATCGGTCCCAATGCGCCGATGCGGCGCGGCCGCAACCAGGGCCGCAGCGTGAACGAGAACCTCGCGCGCGAAGTCCTGGAACTCCATACGCTCGGCATCGATGGCGGCTATACCCAGGCTGACATCACCGAATTCGCCAAGGCCCTGTCCGGCTGGACCGCCGGCGTCTGGTTCGGCGGTCCCGAAAGCAGCCGGCCCCAGGGCACCTATTTCGATCCGGACCGGCACGAGCCGGGTCCGCGCACAATTCTCGGCAAACGCTATCCCGACAGCGGCGCCGACCAGGCCAGGGCGGTGCTGCGCGACCTGGCGGCGCATCCGGCCACCATCCATCATCTCTCGCGCAAGCTGGTGCGCCACTTCGTCGGCGAGCGGGCACCTGCCGGACTGGTGGCGCGATTGGAGCAGGCTTGGCGGCACGGCGGCGGTGACCTGGGCGCGGTCGTCGAATCCCT
>CALGVL010000367.1 GCA_937930165.1 uncultured Acetobacteraceae bacterium | reverse complement strand
CGGCACCCACCGCGTCCCGGGCGCCGTCCAACCTCTCCCGCACCAGGCCCAGTCCGGCAACCGTCTCCTGCGGCGATACCCCCTGCGGCACCCGGGCCGTCGCGCGCGCCGCCTCGCCCAGCAGGAAGAGGCGCCGCGCATCGCGCAAGCCTTCCACCGCCAGTGCCACGCTGCGGCATTCCGGCATGCTGAGCTGATAGGCCGCCAGATCGCAGACATCCAGGTCCGTGGCATTCCCCGCCGTGGTCATGTGGCAGACGGAGAATCCGCGCTCCGCCGCCTGCATCAGCGCATAGCCCAGAGCGCCGGATTGCGAGGTGATGGCCACGCCCCCTGGCGGCGCCGTCATGCGCGGGTATTCCGGCATGAAGGTGACGCCGGCCTTCAGCACGTGATCGACGATGCCGAGGCAGTTCGCCCCAACCAGCGGCAGGCCGAGCGAGCGCGCGGTGTCGCGCAGCACCCGTTCCTCCTCGATGCGCTCCGGCAGCCCGGTTTCGCCATAGCCGGAGGCGTAGATGATGACGCCGCCCGCGCCCTTCGCCGCCGCGGCCTGCACCGCCGGCAGCACGCCGGTGCGCGGCAGGGCCAGCAGCACGCAGTCCGGCGCCTCCGGCAGATCGGCGAGGGAGGCGTAGCAGGGCCGGCCATGCAGCTCCTGCCCCGCATATTTCGGGTTCACCGCCCAGACCGGGCCGGCGAAATTCACCAGGTTGGTAACAGTACGGGCGCCGAAGCCGCTCACCTCACCCGAGACGCCGACCACCGCGACGCTGCGGGGGGAGAGCAGCCGGCGCAGCGTCGCCGGGTCGCGCAGTGGTTCCGGCCCGCTCATCGCCGCCCTCCATGCCACGATGGCGCATCCCACCGGGTCTGCAGCACTCGCGCGATCCCACGCGCGTCCAAACGCTGTCCTTGCAACCGCCCCTCCCAATTCCGCGCGACGGCGCGGCATCCTGCGACCGCCGCATGGCCGCGGAGGCGCCGCCGCGGGGTCGCGCGGGAACAGCCTAGTCGCGGGTCAGCGGGCGAACAACCCGCGGTGCGGCGGGGGGGAGCGGGCGGGATGCCTTCCGCTCAGTGCATGGCCATTGCCACGCCGCGAGCGTAGAGGCCAACGGCCCATTGTCCGGTGCTGACGGCGCAGCCAAGCAGGCCAAGCGTAACGGCAAGGAGCAGAGCCGATTTCATGCTTGCCTCCGGAAGGGGGACGTGTCTCGGGGAACGTGCCTCGCGGAGCCCGGTTGCCGTGCCGGGTTACACTTCGTAGCATCTCGCGAGGCGCCTGGAGGAAGCGCGCATGGCTGGAGAGGGTGCAAGCGCTGCCAGCTGGCCGGTTGCGGAGTCCGGGGCCTTCACGGCCGCGTGGCAGGAAGCGGCCGGCGCGGATGCCGTGCTTGCCCGCTGGGGGCGTCAGGCTGCGGTCCGCTTCGCCCTGGAGTGCGGCGGTGCGGCCGTGGATTTCGCCTTCGGCGCAGCGCCGCGAGAACCGGCCTTCATGCTCCGGGGGCCGGCAGGGCTGTGGGCCAAGGTTCTGCAGCCGGTCCCGCCGCGGCACCATCACAGCCTCTTCGCGCTGCGCATGCGGGTGCCGGAATTCGCGATCGTCGGCGAGGAACTGGCCTTCGCGCAGCACTGCCACCTGGCGCGGCGGGTGCTGGAGATCGGCCGCTGGCTCGCCTCCGGCCGCGCCGCGCCAGTGCCGGAGATCCCGCGCCCGTCGCTGGAGGAGCGGGAGCCGGCCGATATCCGTGGCTTCTACCGGCCTGTCGCGGCGGACGGCACCACCTGGCTTATCCATTGCGAACAGGCGGGCGAGGGCAGGGACCTGCTCTGCCTGCACACGGCCGGCGCGGATGGGCGGCAATTCCACCGGCTGATGGGGGACCGCCGCATCACCCGGCACTGGCGCCTGACCGGTTTCGACCTGCCCTGGCATGGCAGGAGCCCGCCGCCCAGCGGTACCGCGCCCGGCACCTGGCGGCTCACCACCGACCGCTATGTGGAACTCAATTGGGCGTGGTGCGCGCCGCCGGGCTGCGGCGGCCGGTGGTGCTCGGCGCCTCCATGTCCGGCGAGATCTGCCTGGAACTGGCGCTGCGCCATCCGGATGAATTCAGCGGGATCATTGCCTGCGAGGCCAGCGACCACATCCAGGGGCGCAATGTGGCCTGGGCCGATCACCCGCAGGTGAACCAGGCCATCTTCGTGCCGGAATGGATCGAGGGGCTGATGGCGCCGCAGAGCCCCGCCCCCTGCGCCGCCGACATCTGGTGGCACTACAGCCAGGGCGGCCACGCTACCTTCGCGCGCGACATCGACTTCTACTCCGGCGGATGGGATGCGCGGGACCGCGTCCATTGCATTGACACGTCGCGCTGCCCGCTCTTCATGCTGACTGGCGAATACGACTATTCCTGCACCGCCGAGCATTCCGCCGCCACGGCGGCGAGGATCAGGGGCGCGCGCTTCCAGGTGATGCGGGGCATCGGCCATTTCCCCTTCGCCGAGAACCCGCCGCTCTTCGCCGAATACCTGCTGCCGATCCTGGAGGAATTGAGCGCCGGCAAGGCATGAAAGGCTTCACACAGGGAGGGCATGGATGAGGAACGGATTGCAGGCGCTGGCCCTGGCCGCGCTGCTGGGGCTGGCGCCGATGGCATCGCAGGCGCAGGTCTCGGATGACGTCGTCCGCATCGGCGTGATGAACGATCCCGGCGGCCCCTATGGCGATATCGGCGGCCAGGGCTCGATCGTCGCGGCGCGGCTGGCGGCGGAGGAATTCGACGGCAAGGTGCTGGGCAAGCGCATCGAGATCATCGGCGCCGACCACCAGAACCGCCCCGATGTCGCCACCACCACCGCCCGTCGCTGGTACGACACCGAGCGGGTGGACGTGATCGCCGATGGCGCCGCCAGCTCCACCGCCCTGGCGATCCAGGAGGTGGCGCGGGAGAAGCATCGAATCTACCTGAATTCCGGTGCCGCCACCTCCGACTTCACCGGCAGGTATTGCAGCCCCTACGGTTTCCACTTCACCTACGACACCTATGCCCTGGCCAACGGCACCGGCCGGGCGCTGACCGAGCAGGGCGGCGACACCTGGTTCTTCATCACCGTGGACTACGCCTTCGGCCATGCGCTGGCGCGCGACACCGCGCGCTTCGTGCTGGAGGGCGGCGGCCGGGTGCTGGGGGAGGTGCGGCATCCGCTGAACACCTCCGACTTCTCCTCCTACCTGTTGCAGGCACGCTCCTCGCGCGCCAAGGTGGTGGGGATGGCCAATGCCGGCACGGATTTCGACAATGCGCTGAAGCAGGCGGCGGAATTCGGCGTCGTGCGGGGCGGGCAGCGCATCGCCGGGCTGCTGGTCTTCATCACCAATGTCCATGCGCTCGGCCTGCCCGTGGCGCAGGGGCTGGTCGGCACCACCAGCTTCTACTGGGATGTGAGCGAGCGCACCCGCGAATGGCACAAGCGCTTCGCCGCGGCGCATCACGGCCGCGCCGCCTCCATGGTGCAGGCCGGCACCTATTCCGCAGTGCGCCACTACCTGCGCGCCGTGGAAGCGGCCGGCACGGATGACGCCGATGCGGTCGCCGCCATGATGCGGAGGATGCCGGTGCAGGACATGTATAACGACAATGTCCGCATCCGCGAGGATGGCCGCGTGCTGCACGACATGCTGCTGGTCCAGGTCAAGGCGCCGGAGGAAAGCCGCGGTCCCTGGGACTACTACAAGGTCCTCACCCGCATTCCCGGCGAGCAGGCCTTCCGCCCGCTGGTCCAGAGCGAGTGCCCCTTGGTCCGGCGATGACCTGACAGGTAATCGCTTTGCCGCGGGCATGGCGGGATCCTCCGCCACGGCAGCACGGAAACATGGCTGCCGGACCGATGGAGA
>CALGVL010000366.1 GCA_937930165.1 uncultured Acetobacteraceae bacterium | reverse complement strand
ATCTAGCTCCGGTGTCCCAAGCTCGATCTCGCCGCCAAGTTGCCGAGCGCGGTGCCGGAGCAATTCGAAGCCCTGCCCGCCACCGCCCTCCACAGCGGCGAGGCGATCCTGCGCGAGGGCGATGGCCGTGACCCGCTGCATCAGCTTGCCGAGCCGCTCGGTGGCGCGCGTATCCTGCTCCGCGGTGACGGTGCGGCGCTCCCGCGCCAGCATCGCGGTCACCAGGGCCAGGTTGTTCTTCGCCCGATGCTGCAGTTCCCGGAGCAGCATTCCGCGACGTCCGGCGCGAACCGCTGCCTCGGCCGCGGCGACCTCTGCCCGCGCGACGGCGTCCCGGCGCTGGAGTGCCCCGGCTAGCAGCGCGGCCATCGTCTCCAGGAACTCGACGTCGCAGCCATCAAAGTGAGCAGGCCCCCTGCTGTCGGCTTCGAGCGCGCCCCAGACTACCCCATCGAATCCCGGCCTCGACCAGCAGGTCACCCTGCTCGATCCGGTCGCGCATGATCTTCACATGCCGGACGCCGGTGGCACGGGCCACCTGGGCGACGGCTCGCTGGAGCAGCGGCCCGATCTCAAGCTCCTCAAGGGCAATCCGGCCGAAATCCCGCAGGATCCGCATATGGAGACGGAGCCGCTGCACCTCCTCGGCTGAATCGCGGATCCTCGGCTCGTCCGGAGAGAAGTTGAGGGGCATGCCCTCTCAACACTCGCCGCCCCGATGTTCAGCGGCTCAGATCGGGCAGACGCCGCTGGCGCATTGCAGGTGCTGCATGTCCACCGCCTCATGCAGCGCCTGGTCACGGATACCGTCCAGGATGGCGGCGAAACGGGCGGGGGGGACCTCCTCCTCCGGCAGGTATTCGTAACCGAGCTCGTGGTCCGGCCGGCTCGGCAGGATGGAGCAGCAGCGGACCTGCGGCTGGTTCTCCAGCAGGATCTCGCGGAACGCCTCCACGTCGTGCCGGTCGGTGTAGAGCTTGAGTGTGTAGGAGATCTGGTTGCCGCGCTCGGCCCCGATCCAATGCCGCTCCAATAGCCGCAGCCATCGGTACTGTTCCTGCGGCTCGGCTTCCGGCGCCGTCACCAGCCCATCGCCGATGCCCAGGCGCTGGATCAGCGGCAGGGTGGGGAAACCGACGATGCTCATGCCGGGGAAGGAGCGCAGGGTGCGGATCGGGTAGCCGCGCGCCTCATATTCGGCCAGCAGTGGATCGCTGTCGGCGCTCCACTCGCCATTGCTGTCCCGCGTGCCCTTAAACTGCACCCAGCGCAGATATTGCCGCCGGGCCGGCAGATGCGCGCCCTCGGTCAAGCCGAAGAGCTTGCTGGTGGTGCCAGCCGGCTTGATCGTGGTGACCGTGACGGGCCGGGCAAGGCCCAGCTCCTCCGCATAGGCATCGCCCTCCTCCTTCGCTATGGCGGAGAGCCGGTCCAGCATCGCCCAGAAGGGGGCGGAGCGCGCCTCGTCCAGCAGATCGGAGAAGGTGAGGCCGAAGCGCATCCAGGCCCATTCGTGCAGGCCGGTGGGGCCGATGCCCATGCGGTTGGTGCGCCGGACCTCCTCGGCATAGAGGGCATCCATCAGGTTCGCCCGCATCAGGAAGCGCACGCCGAGCCGCACGCTGTCCTCCACCCGCGCATCCCAGAGCGCGGCAATGTCCTCATCCACTTGGCCCGGCACCACGTTCTCCAGCGCCACGGGGCAGGCGAGGAGCGGCGCGAAGTCAGCGATCACGCAATAGCCGCCGGTGATATGCAGCGCGATCTCGCCGCAGGGATTGGTGGTCACCGGGAAGCGCGCCGCCGCGGCGCGGCGCGACAGCTCCGCCAGCAGTCCGGCGGCTCGCTCGGCCTGGTAGCGGCCGGACCGGAAGCCGCGCCCGTCCTCATGCACCGGCTTGTCCCAGGCGCTGCCGGTGCGGTGATCCTCCAGCAGGTCGCCATTGATGAGGCCGGGCTCGCCATTGATGTAGGCGCAGCGCGTCGCCTCCTCGAACACCGCCAGGGCGTGGTGGGTCAGCGGATCCGAAGCCTCTCCCGCGCGGCCGGCCCGAACGCGCTCCCAGAATTCCCGGTCCACCATGACGGAGTTGTTCGCCGTCCAGAGCCCACCCTCCGACTTGGCACGGATGAAGCGGAACACTCCGGGATCGCGCCAGGACTTCGTCGCCATGCGCGCGGCACGGCGGGCGCCGCCCACCTGCACCTCGACGGAGAGATGGTGGTCCACCAGCAGCGCCTGCTCCCAGGGCTGCAGCGCCTCGTCTTCCGGATCGCGGCTGCGGGCGGGTTCGATGACCTCGCGGCGGATATTGACGAAGGCGCGCATCAGGGAGAGCGGGCCGGAAGCAGGCCGCCCCTGCATGCCGGCGATGGGCGTGCCGCGCGGACGAATGGCGGAGAAGTCGAGCAGCAGCACGGAATCGCTCTGGCCCTCGAAGGCCATGCTCTCCAGCAATTCAATGGCCTTGGCCCAGCCCTCGCGGCTGTCCTCGATGCGGTGGCGCAGGGCGCCGGACGGCGCAGAGGCGGGATCGGCCAGAAATTCGCGGGCGATCCAGGCGCGGATCTCGGCTTCCTGCTCCGCGGTGAAGGCATCGAGGGTGGTGCCCCAGGGCAGCAGCCCGAAATCGCAGCCGAAGTCGTGCAGCCCGGCGCGGTCGTGCGGGAAATCGGGATGCGCCGGGTCGAGATGCAGCAGCAGATGGGGCGCGCGGCCCCAGTCCACCGTCATCAGTTCGTCGTCATAGGCGCGGCCGACGCCGGAGCCGTTCAGCAACAGGTAGAATTTGGCGAAGGAGGCAATGGCCGTCGCGCAATTGGTGAAGACTTCCATGTTGCGCGCGGCCTGCTGTGCATCGCCATGCTGCAGGTGCCGGCCGGAGGTGATGAGCGCGCCGGTGGCGATAGCATTGCGCAGCCGGGCGCGCTCCACCTGGTCCCGCGTGGTCAGAGGGCGGCCAAGCAGGGAGATGTTCCCTTCCGCCACGCGATCGGCAACGCGGCCGAAATCCTCCTGGTCCTCGGGCCGGAAGACGGTGCGGCGCGCCACGGCCAGCCCCATGCCGGGGTCGAGCGGCCGCGGCGGCAGCGGCGCCTCGCCGAAGCTGGCACCAGGGAGCGAGTGGATCAGGGCGTAGTGTGGCGCCAAGGCGCCGGCCAGGGAACCGTCCATGCTGGTCTTCCTTGCCTCTCACCTCTGCGGCGAGTCGGTGCCACATCATATGGTGGTTTTCTGGGCTGTGAACCCCCTAGATATGGGGATAACAGCTTGAGGGCGGTAGGGTTGCGGCGTACGGGATCCGGTATTGAGCCGGATCAGTGGTTTGAACCGGTAGTGACGATACAGCTTCGTTCTCTCTTTTAATTTGCATCAACAATGCTTCTTTATGCGCCTGCCGCCCCCGCCGAATCGACCAGAGTCCGGACCATCACGCCGCGGCCAGGTGGCAGGCGCCACGCGAGCCGCTGTCCCGCCAGAGTTGATGCGCCCACGCATGTCTATGCGCTGGCGAAGGGTGCGGCGCGGCTGACGCGGGTGCTACCGGATGGGTGCCAAGGCTCGATCGGCCTGCGCCCTGCCGGCGACATCCTCGGCTACGCCCCCCGCCGGGGAGCGCTCCTACGGCGCCGGGACGCTGACCGCCGCTGTCTGCTGCATCGAGCGGCGCCGGCTGGATGCGCTGTTCCGCCGCTATCCGGTTCTGGAGCGCCGTTGCCTGGAACTCTGCACCCGCAAATTGGCGGCGCAGGACCAAGTGCTGGCACTCGGCCCGCTGACACTTCCCAGGGCACAGGAATGCCGGAGGCATCGCGGGCCGGTCTGCGATCTGCCCGCCACCCGCGCCGATATCGGCGAATTGCTCGGCCTGACACAGGAAACCGTCAGCCGCCGCGTGCCCGGATCGGTGACGTCCTGCATCCAGGTCGGCGCCGCGACGGATTCCGGGAAGCCGAGGGCCGGGATGGCGAGCAGCAGCGCCACCTGCTTCAGCCCCTCCCGCGAATCACCAGGGACCGGCCCATTGCGGCATCTAGGGCGAAAGTTCGGTCAGCAGGCTGGAATGGATCCAGCCCTGGGGCTGGTCGTCCCCCACCTCGACCCAGCCGCCCAGGGCACGCCCGTGGACGCGGAATGTCTCGCCGCGGCGGGTGACGCGCAGCACGGTGTAGTTGTTGCCCGGCCCCTGCCGCAGATTGGCTGGCGACCTCACCATGACCTGAGGCACCGCCTCCTGGGCTGCGGGGGCCGGGCGCGCCGGTGGCGGAGGAGCGTTTGCCGGGGCTGTGCTGCCCCTTGCCGGAGCTGGGGGTGCGGGTGGCGGCGCCGGTTGCGGGGCGGGCGTGACCGCCGCCACGGACGGGGTCCCGGCCTGTGCCGGCGCGGCCGGCGGCGCCTCGCTGCCGGAGGGTGCCGCGGGACCAGGCGGGCTCTCGGCGATGCGCGGCGCGGCGGG
>CALGVL010000365.1 GCA_937930165.1 uncultured Acetobacteraceae bacterium | reverse complement strand
GGAGCCAACAGAGAAGCACGTCAGCCGAGCCCGCGGATTCACGGGAGAGTCAGTGTCTCCGCAGGGCGGTATCAGCCTTCCTGAAGCGCTTCCCGGACCACGGAGCGGAATTCGCGGCGATACAGCTCCCGCAGCACCAGCAGGCTGGCGACGACCAGGGCCAGCGGGTGCAGGATCCAGGCCAGGGCAGCAAGGCCGAAATAGTAGGCGCGCAGCCCGGTGTTGAAGTGCTTGGCAGCGCGGTTTGCCACCTTCGCTGCCATCTCGGCCTGGATCAGGCGGCGGCCATCCTCCGGTTCGTGGGAAATGCCGCCCATGACGATGGAGCAGTAATTGAACTGCCGCAGGGCCCATGTCAGCTCGAAGAAGGCGCCGACGAAGATGACGATCAGCAGCGCCACCTTCACTTCCCAGGCCGCCGGGTCCGGCACCCGCGTGAAGGGCAGGGCGCCGAAGACGCGGGCGCCGAGATCCGGGCTGCCCAGCATCGCCACCAGCCCACCGAGGATGAAGATGGAGGTATTGGCCAGGAAGGAGGTGCTGTTCATCAGATTGCCGATGATATTCACGTCCATGATGCGGTTGTCCCGCGTGATCATGGTCCGCATCCATCGGCGGCGGTGCTCGTCCATGGCGGCGATGACGCTGCGCCGGCGAATTCGCTGTACCCGGTCCACCAGCAGCGCATAGCCGAGCCAGGCGGCGACGAAGATGCCCAGTGCAATCCAGTCGAGGAGAGTAAGCGACAGCATCGAGTAAGTCCGGCCTCCTGCGGCCTGCTGATACACAGGCCGGCCGGGAAAGGCGATGGTCGCGACAGGGAAGGGGCGGGCGGGGCCGATGGCTGGCCACCGGTCCCGCCCGCTTTTGTGTCAGGCTGCCTTGCGCGCCAGCAGACCCTGCGCCACCAGCGCCTCGGCGATCTGCACCGCGTTCAGCGCCGCGCCCTTGCGCAGGTTGTCGGCCACGCACCAGAAGGCGAGCCCATGCGGCACGGTGGGATCACGGCGCAGGCGGGAGACATAGACCGCATCCTCGCCCGCCGCCTCGGTCTGGGTGATGTAGCCGCCATCCTCGCGCTTATCCACGACCAGCACACCCGGCGCCTCGCGCAGGGCGTCCCACGCCTGCTGTTCGGTGATCGGCTGCTCGAATTCCACATGCACCGCCTCGGCATGGCCGATGAAGACCGGCACGCGGACGCAGGTAGCGATGACGGCGATGTCCGGGTCCAGGATCTTCCTGGTCTCGGCCACCATCTTCCACTCCTCCTTCGTGCTCCCGTCGTTCATGAACTTGTCGATGTGCGGGATGCAGTTGAAGGCGATCGGCTTGGTGAACAGCTCCGGCTGAGTCGTGTCGTTCACATAGACGGCGCGGGTCTGGTTGAAGAGCTCGTCCATCGCCTCCTTTCCCGCGCCGGAGACGGACTGGTAGGTGGAGACGACCACGCGCTTGATCCGTGCGATCTGGTGCAGCGGCTTCAGTGCCACCACCATCTGGATGGTGGAGCAATTCGGATTGGCGATGATGTTCCGCTTGGCGAAGTTCTTCAGGTGGTGCGGATTGACCTCCGGCACCACCAGGGGGATGTCGGGCTCCATCCGGAAATGGCTGGTGTTGTCGATTACCACGCAACCGGCCGCCGCGGCACGCGGCGCATGTACGGCGGAGACGGAGGCCCCCGGCGAGAACAGGCCGATATCGGTGCCCCGGAAGTCGAATTTCTCCAGGTTCTGGACCTTGAGCACGGTTTTCTCGCCGAAGCTGACTTCCTGCCCCGCGGACCGGCCGGAGGCGAGGGCAATGACCTCGCTCACCGGGAAATTCCGCTCCGCGAGGGTCTTCAGCATCTCGCGCCCAACCGCACCGGTGGCGCCGACGACCGCGACCCTGTAGCCCATGACCTGCTCCTGAAACGATCAAGGCCCCCGATCCGCAGGGGCCGCCCGTTCCTTAAGGGCCATGGCCTTTCGGTTCAAGGGAATGCGCGCGGCTTCCGGCCCGTCGGGCCGGTTTTGCGGCTTGATCCGGGGCCCCGCCACCCCCACACTCCGCAACGGTGCCCGACCGCACCATGGAGGGAAGACATGGCCTGGAAGAAGCCACGTATCACCGAAGTGTCGCTGGCGCTGGAAATCAACAGCTACGCCTGCGCCGAGATCGGCTGAAGCCACCGGGGCCGGCGGCAACCGGCCCGCCGTTTCGGCCCGAAGGCCCCGTGCCCCGGCGCGGGGCCTTTTCGTGCCGGGCGCCCGCCGCTCTCGCTCATGTCATCGCCACCGTAGGATGCTGGGGCGCATCCTTCCGCTCCCGCCAAGGCTTTCGGCGGGCCGGCGAGGGAGGAGACGGCATGAGGGGTTCGGCGATTCTGCTCGGCGCCGGGCTGGTGGTGGCAATGGCAGCGGGGGCGCTGGCGCAGCAGGCACAGCCCGGCCGCGTCCCGACCAATACCGGTGGGGCGCTTCCCGGCGAGACCTCCCCTTCGGTTCGCCCGCCGCGCGGCGGGCCACTGCCCGGCCAGGCCGGGCAGGACAATCTGGACCGGCTGCAGCAATTCCGCACCACCGGCACCGCCCTGCAGATGGAGACGGTGCCGCAGGAGGGACGGCGCGCCGATGCGCTCCGCCGCAACCTGGAGCGGATCCGCTTGCCGGAAGGCTTCCGGATCGAACTGTACGCCGTGGTGCCGGATGCGCGGCACATGGCGGTCAGCCCATCCTCCGGCGTGGTCTTCGTCGGCACCCGCAAGACCCGCCTCTGGGCAGTGACCGACCGCGACCGGGACCGGGTGGCAGATGAGGTGAAGGTCTTCGCCCCCTCCGTCCGGTTCAGCGTGCCGAACGGGGTCTGCTTCTCGCCCGACGGCGTGCTGTACGTGATTGAGCACAACCGGCTGCTCGCCTTCCCCGCCGCTGAATTCTTCTATGAGGGGCCGGATGTCGCGGCAGAAGTGGTGGTGCCACAGGGCCAACTCATCCCGCCTTCGGAGGAGAGCTTCAACCACGGCGCCCGGGTCTGCCGCGTCGGGCCGGACAACAAGCTCTATGTCTCGCTCGGCCAGCCCTTCAACGTGCCGGCGCCGGCGAAGCTTGAACTGTTCAGCCGGGTGGGCATCGGCGGCATCATCCGCATGGACCGGGACGGAAAGAACCGGGAGGTCTATGCCCACGGAATCCGCAACAGCGTCGGCATCGCCTTCCGCCCGGGGACACAGGAGCTGTGGTTCACCGACAACCAGGTGGATGGCATGGGTGACGACACGCCGCCCGGCGAGATCAACCGGATCACCTCGGCGAACCAGAATTTCGGCTTTCCCTGGTTCGGTGGCGGCTCGGTTCGCACCAAGGAGTACAACAACGCTCAGCCGCCGGCCGAGACCGTGCCGCCAGTGGTGGAGACGGCGCCGCATGGTGCCGATCTTGGCCTGACCTTCTATGACGGCCGGCAGTTCCCGGAGGAGTATCGCGGCGCCATCTTCAGCGCCCAGCACGGGTCGTGGAACCGCACCACACCGATCGGCGCGCGAGTGATGGTGACCTTCCTGAACCAGGACGGGACGGTGCGGGAGCACAAGCCCTTTGCCGAGGGCTGGCTGGACGAGGAGACGAACGAGTATCTCGGCCGGCCGGTGGATGTGGCGATGCTGAGAGACGGCTCGCTGCTCGTCTCCGATGACATGGCGGGGGCGATCTATCGCATTTCCTACGACCGCCGGCGGTGATGCGGCGGCTTGCGGCAGGTCTTGGCGCAATGATGCTGGCAGGGGCCGCCGTGGCCCCCGCGCAGGAAGCAGGCGACGCAGCGGCCGGGCGGCGGCTGGCCGGGAGCCGCTGCGCGGTCTGCCACGGGCGGGACGGCATCGCCACGCAGCCGGATGCGCCCAGCTTGGCGGGGCAGAACCCGGCCTATGTGGCGGCGCAGCTCGGCCGTTTCCGCAGCGGCGAGCGGAAGCATGAGCAGATGAACATCATCGCGGCGGAACTCACCGACAGCCAGATCGTGGACCTCGCCGCCTGGTATGCGGCGATCGAGGTGACGGCAACGGTCCCGGCGCGATAGCCGGCCGCTCAGGTCCGGCGTTTCACTTGGCACGGAGGGCCGGATCAACCGGTCCCAGGGAGGCAAGGAAATGTTCCGACGCGATTTGCTGGCCGGTGCGGCTGGCATCGGTGCTGCGGCTGTTCTGCCGCGCTTCTCCATTGCGCAATCCGCGGCGAGCCGGATGGTGAAATTCATCCCCCAGGCGGACCTGGCCGTGATCGATCCGATTGTCACCACCGCCTATGTCACGCGGCATCACGGCTACATGGTGTGGGACACGCTCTACGGCATCGATGCCGAGTACCGCCCGCAGCCACAGATGGTGGAGGGCCACACCGTCGAGGATGGCGGCAAGCGCTGGACGCTGACGCTGCGGCCGGGTCTGAAATTCCATGATGGCGAGCCGGTGCGGGCG
>CALGVL010000364.1 GCA_937930165.1 uncultured Acetobacteraceae bacterium | reverse complement strand
GACCGTAGCGCTGCTGCACCACCTTGGCCGGGACCTTGCCGGGGCGGAAGCCGGGCAGGCGCAGCTCGCGGCCCAGCTGGGCCAGCCGCTTCTCGCGCTCGGCTGCGATGTCGCTCGCGGGGACCACCACCGTATAGGCCCGCTTCAGCCCCTCATTCGCGACCTCGGTCACCTGCATCGTCGTCACTTCCATCCCAAGGAAAGCGCCGGCGGCGGTGGTGCGGGCGGAGGGACTTGAACCCCCACGGCTTGCGCCACCGGAACCTAAATCCGGCGTGTCTGCCAATTCCACCACGCCCGCGCGGCCCGGCGCATCCGGACCGGCCCGCAGCCGTGAAGCGGCGCCTTTAGCGCAGCCCGAGCCTCTTTCCAAGCGAGGGTGCCAATCCCCCGCCCGCCGGCCTATCCCCCCAACAGCGCCTGAGCGCAGGCATCCAGGATCGCATCCGAATCGAGGCCGTATTCCCGGTACAGATCCGGAATGTCGCCCGCCTGACCGAAACGATCCACGCCCAGCGGTACCACCCGTTGCCCGCGCACCGCGCCGAGCCAGGCATGCGCGGCCGGATGCCCGTCCAGCACCGTCACCAGCGCCGCATCCGGGGCCAGGGGGGCCAGCAGCCGCTCCACATGGCTGGGGGCCGCCCCGCCCCCAGCCCGCGCCCGCCGTCGCGCCGCCAGCCACTCCGCATGCAGCCGGTCCGGGCTGGTGATGGCCAGCAGCCCCGCCTCCGGCACATCCTCACGCAATTGCTCGAAGGCGCTCATGACCTCCGGCGCCACCGGCCCCTGATAGGCCAGGGCGATCCGCGCCCCCGACGCCGGCGGAACCACCCAATGCCCGCCGGCGATCACCGCCGCCGGGTCCAGGACCCGCTGCGGCTGCTCCAGCCCCCGCGTCGAGAGCCGCAGCCAGACCGCAGAGCCGTCCGGCTTCTGCATATGCTCGAAGGCCCAGCGCATCAGGATCGCCAATTCATCCGCATGGGCTGGCTCGAAGCTCGCCAGCCGGTCCTGGGCCATGCCGATCAGCGGCGTGTTGACCGACTGGTGCTGGCCGCCTTCCGGTGCGAGAGTCAGCCCGGAAGGCGTTGAAACCAAAAGAAATCTCGCGTCCTGATAACAGGCATAGATCAGCGCATCCAGGCCGCGGTTGACGAAGGGATCATAGACCGTCCCCACCGGCAGCAGACGCGCACCATAGAGCGAGTGCGAAAGCCCCAGCGCCGAGAGCAGCAGGAACAGGTTCTGCTCGGCAATGCCGAGTTCGATATGCTGCCCCTCCGGCGACATGCCCCAGCGCTGGGCGGAGGCAAGCTTCGCATCGCGGAAGACGTCGTTCTTCAGATGCCGGTCGAAGACGCCGCGCCGGTTCACCCAGGGTCCGAGATTGGTCGAGACGGTGACATCCGGGCTGGTAGTGACGATTCGCTGCGCCAGCGGCCCGGCCTCTCCCTGCCCGCGCCCGAGTTCCGCCAGCACCTCCCCGAAGGCCGCCTGGGTAGAGAGCTTCCGCCCCGCCGGCACCCTTGGCACCGGGAAGCGCTCCGGCACCGGCACGGCCGGTGCCGAGAGCCGCCGCCCCTCCGGCGCCAGCGGCCTGGCGAAGGGCACGCTCTCCAGGAAGGCGCGGAGTTCGGCCTCCGGCACCTCCAGCCCCTCGAAGGGATCCCATTCATGGCCGTCGCGGATGCCCATCTCCCGCTTGAAGCCGGCCATCTGCTCCTTGGTCATCAGCCCGGCATGGTTGTCCTTGTGCCCGGCAAAGGGCAGGCCCATGCCCTTGATGGTGTAGGCGATGAAGCAGGTCGGCTGGTCTCCGGCGGCATCCTGGGCCCGGAAGGCTTCCAGCAGGGTGCTGACGTCATGGCCGCCGAGATTGGTCATCAGCGCCCCCAGCTCCTCGTCCGAGAGCGGGTCGATGATGGCGCGGATGCCCGGGACACGGCCGAGATCGGCGAGCAGTGCGTTGCGCCAGGCCGCGCCGCCCTGGAAGGTCAGGGCCGAATAGAGGCTGTTCGGGCAGTCGTCGATCCAGCGGCGCAGATGCTCGCCATCCTCCCGCGCGAAGGCGGCCTCCAGCTTCCGCCCATACTTAAGGGTGACGACATTCCAGCCCATGTCGCGGAACAGCCCCTCGATCCGGCCGAAGAGGCGGTCCGGCACCACCGAATCGAGGCTCTGGCGGTTGTAGTCCACCACCCACCAGACATTGCGGACATCGTGCTTCCAGCCCTCCAGCAGGGCCTCGTAGATATTGCCCTCGTCCAGCTCGGCATCACCGACGATGGCGACATGGCGGCCCGGCGGCACGTCCGGCCGGCCGAGCCCGTGCAGGTGCACATAGTCCTGCACCAGGCTGCCGAAGCTGGTCAGCGCCACACCTAGCCCGACCGAGCCTGTTGAGAAGTCCACCTCCGCCCCATCCTTGAGCCGGGAGGGATAGGGCTGGATGCCGCCGAATTGCCGCAGCGTCTCCAGCTTCGCCCGGTCAAGCCGGCCGAGCAGGTAATTGATGGCGTGGAAGACCGGCCCGGCATGCGGCTTCACCGCCACGCGGTCCTGCGGCCGCAGGATCTCGAAATAGAGCGCCGCCATGATGGAGATGACGGAGGCGGAGGACGCTTGGTGCCCGCCCACTTTCAGCCCGTCCCGATTCGGCCGGATGTGGTTGGCGTGATGGATCATCCAGGCCGAGAGCCAGAGCAGCTTCCGCTCCAGCGCATGCAGCATCCGCAGCCTTTGCGCCTCCGCATCCCCCCTGACAGGGGAGGTCGGGGTGGTGCTGGTCAGGACGTTCATCTCGGCGTTCCCCGTTGCGGCCTCCTGCTGCATCTGGCCCTGCCGGCCGGACATCAGCAAGGGGGCGGCGCCATTCCCTTGCCGGCGGCCCCCGGCGCACCAGATTACCTGTTCGCGATGGCGCCCGCCCCCCGGATCGCGTCTCCTTTGGCCTACCCTCTCCCGCGTAAGCTTCCGCCCTTTACCGTCGGGACGCTCTCGACCATGCCTCTGACCAGGGCCGCATTCGGCCGAATGACGCTGCTGCTGGTGGCGATCGGCTTCCTGGCGCTGCTCGGGCTCGGTGCCGGTTTGGTCTGGCTGATCCGCGAGACGCAGAATTTCGCCGCCGGCGTCGCCTCGACGCAGCAGGTCCGGCTGGAGACCAGCCAAGTGCTGAACCTGATCCAGGATGCCGAAACGGGGCAGCGTGGTTACCTGCTGACCGGCGATGAGCACTACCTCACCCCTTACCGCAGCGCCCTGGCGGCCCTGCCGCGGGAATTGCCAATGCTGACCGACCGCGTGATCCGGGATGGCGGCATCCGCGACGCGCTGCAGGAGTTGCAGGCGCTCTCCGAGCAGAAGCTGGCCGAACTCCGCGAGACCCTCGACCTGGTTACCTCGGGCAACCGCGATGCGGCCCTGGCCCTGGTGCAGACCGGCCGGGGCGAGGCGATCATGGACCGGATCCGGGACACGCTCGCCGGCATCGAATCCCGCAGCCTTGCCCGCCTGGAAGCCCGCCGCCAGGGGCTGGACCTGGCCGCCCGCTCCCTGCTCCTCGGTGCCGCCGGGGCTTTCGGGCTGATCGCCCTGGTAGCCACTGGATCCACTGCTCTCGCCTTCCGCTATGCGCGCGACCTGGAACAGGCCCGGGCGGAGGTCGAGGCAGTGAATGCCAGGCTGGAGGAACGGGTCGCCGAGCGCACCGCGGCTCTGGAGGCGGCGCATGAGGAAGTGCAGCGCTTCGCCCATATCATCTCGCATGACCTGCGCGCGCCGCTGGTCAATGTGATGGGTTTCACCACGGAGCTGGAGGCCGCCGTCGCCTCGCTGCGGGAGATGCTCACCACCGTCGAGGCCGCGGCGCCGGAGCTGGTCACCGCCGCCGCGAAGGAGGCGGCCGAGGCCGACATCCCGGAGGCGATCGGCTTCATCCGCTCCTCCACCCAGCGCATGGACCGGCTGATCAACGCCATCCTGCGCCTGTCGCGGGAGGGGCGGCGCAACCTGGTGCCGGAGCCGGTGCAGATGAACGAACTGGTCGGCGGCATCGCCTCGAGCGTCCGCCATCAGTTGGAGGAGGCAGGCGGCGAGATCCGGATCGAGGGCAAGCTGCCGGATCTGGTCACCGACCGGATCGCGGCGGAACAGATCTTCGGCAACCTGATCGACAATGCGGTAAAGTATCTGGACCCTGACCGCCCGGGGCGCATCCTGGTGCGCGGCCACACCATAGGCCGCCGCGCCGTCTTCGAGGTGGAGGATAATGGCCGTGGCATCGACCCGCAGGACCATGCCCGCATCTTCGAGCCGTTCCGCCGCTCCGGCGCGCAGGACCGGCCGGGCGAGGGCATCGGCCTCGCCTATGTGCAGGCCCTCGCCCGACGGCTCGGCGGCGATGTCACCCTGGAGTCGACGCCTGGCTGCGGCTCGGTCTTCCGCGTGGCCCTGCCGCTGACTGCACGACCGGTGGAAGCCGGCATCGCCGCGGTCCTCGCCGGGGCCGCTCCTGGAGAGAGACGCTGATGAACACCGCAGCCCAGGCCGTCACCATCGTGATGATCGAGGATGACGAGGGCCATGCCCGGCTGATCCAGAAGAACCTCAAGCGCGCCGGCGTCTTCAATGAAGTGAAGCATTTCGTCAGCGGCACGGAGGGGGTGGAATACCTGCTCGGCCCCGGCCGCGAGAAGCACCGCCCGCTGCTGGTCCTGCTCGACCTCAACCTGCCGGACATGAGCGGCATCGACATCCTGACCCGGATCAAGGATGACGAGATCCTGCGCCTCGCCCCGGTGATCGTGCTGACCACCACGGATGACGAGCGGGAGATCCGCCGCTGCTATGAGCTGGGCTGCAATGTCTACATCACCAAGCCGGTGAATTACGAAACCTTCGCCCAGGCGGTACGGCAGCTCGGACTGTTCCTGGCCGTGATCCAGGTTCCGCCGGCCCCATGAACGCGACTGCGACCGCCCTCCGGGGCCATATCCTCTTCATCGACGACGAGGCCGGGCTGCGCCGGCTGGTGCAGCGCGACCTGGAGCGGCACGGCTTTGCGGTGACCACGGCGGCCGACGGGCCGGAAGGCGTGCGCCTGGCGGCTGCGGAGAATTTCGCCGCCATCTGCCTCGACCACTACATGCCGGGGCAGGACGGGCTGGAGACGCTGGCGCAGCTCCGCGCCCTGCCCTCCCCGCCCCCCGTCATCTACGTCACCGGATCGGAGGAGGGGCGCATCGCCGTCGCCGCGCTCCGCGCCGGCGCGGCCGACTACGTCATCAAGGAGGCAGGCGGGGAGTTCCTGACCCTGCTGCGCGCCGCCATCGAGGGAGCGATCGAGCGCGAGACCCTGCGCCGCGCGCATGAGGCGGCCGAGGCAGCCATCCGCGACGCGCGCGACCGGGCGGAGAAGCTGGCGCAACAGCGCGCCGTGCTGCTGCGGGAGGTGAACCACCGCGTCGCCAACAGTCTGCAGCTGATCGCCTCCCTCGCCCGGCTGCAGGAGGGGGCGGTGCGGGACCCGGCGGCGCGGCACGCACTGGAGGTGGTGTGCAACCGCATCGCCGCCGTCGCCCAGGTGCATCGCCGCCTCTACACCTCGGACGACGTGAACCGGGTGGCGCTGGACGAGTATCTGCGCGGGCTGCTGCAGGAGATCGGCCATTCGGTCGGGGGCACCGATATCGGGCTGGAGGCGGAGCCGCTGACCGTGCCGACGGACCGCGCCGTCTCGCTCGGCGTCATCGTCACCGAACTGGTCACGAATGCGCTGAAATACGCCTATCCCGGCGATATGCGCGGCCCCATCCGGGTGCGTCTCTCGGCCGAGGCCGGTACCGGCTGGCTGCTGGTCCAGGACGAGGGAGTGGGCGCCGCCCCGGGCGGCAGTTCCGGCACCGGACTCGGGCGACGGATCGTGGAGAGCCTGTCGGCCAGCCTCGGCGGGACGGTGGAAACGCAGTCCGGCCCCGGCGGGACAACGGTGACGATCCGCTTCGCGCTCGGCACCTGACCGGCAGGGCCGGACAACGCCCCGGCGCCGCCGAGCAATTTCCACATTCGACTCACGGAATATTCATGATACGAAGCGCATTACTCGCGCTTCCGTGAGGTTTCGCCACAGCGCGGGCCTGCCCCATCGGCGAGCCCCCGGCCACTCCATCCGTGACGCTTTCCTGGACGATATGGACATGTTTGATCGAACGGCAACCGAGCCGGCCGCAGCATGAGTCTGCGGCTT
>CALGVL010000363.1 GCA_937930165.1 uncultured Acetobacteraceae bacterium | reverse complement strand
TGCAGATGCTGCCGCCCGAGGTCTCCCGCCAACTGGTGGACCGCGCCATCACCGAGCGGGCGCTGGTCATCGCCGCCCGCGCCGCCGGCCTCGACAAGGATGAGGAGGTCCGCCAGCGCGTCCGCCGGGCGGAGGAGCAGGAATTGCAGCAGGCCCTGCTGTCGCGGGAGGTGAACGCCCAGGTGACCGAGCAGGCCGTCCGCGCCCGCTACGACCAGGAGGCCGCCCGTCGCCGGGGGGAGGAGGAGGTCCGCGCCCGCCACATCCTGGTGCAGACCGAGGCCGAGGCCCGGGCCGCCCTGGCCGAGGTGAAGGGCGGCGCCGACTTCGCCGAGGTGGCGAAGCGCCTGTCCAAGGATCCCGGCTCCCGCGAGAGTGGCGGCGATCTCGGCTTCTTCAAGAAGAGCGACATGGTGCCGGAATTCGCCGAGGCCGCCTTTGCCATGCAGCCCGGCCAGGTCAGCAGCGCCCCGGTCCGCAGCCCCTTCGGCTGGCACATCATTAAGCTGGAGGAGCGCCGAACCGCGCCGGTGCCCTCCTTCGAGGAGGCGCGCCAGCAGATCGAGCGGAAGATGATGGAGGAGCAGGTGGACGCCGTGGTACGCCGCATCCGCGCTGCCGCCAAGGTCGAGCGATTCGACCAGGCCCCGGCCACGGGCGGCGGGCCGGGCGGCTCCCTGCTCGACGGCGCCATGCCGCCCCCGGCGCCCGCCCCGCAACCGCAACGCCGCTGAGGCCGTCGCCGGGCCCCACATCGGCGGGGCCCATCCACGCAACCCGGCATCTACCAGGAGAGAGCTTATCATGGCCGGCAAGGACCTGCCCGTCTCCCCGCTTGCGCTTCCGCTGCCGGAGATGCCTCCGGTCCCAGGGGTGCGCCTCGGCAGCATCGAGGCAGGCATCCGCTACAAGGGCCGCGCCGACCTGACCATGATGGAATTCCCGGCAGGCACCACCGTCGCCGGCGTCTTCACCCGGAACAAGTGCCCCGGCGCGCCGGTGGACTGGTGCCGCACCGCGCTGAAGGGCGGCAAGGCGCGGGCGCTGGTGGTGAATGCCGGCAACGCCAATGTCTTCACCGGCAAGGCAGGGCGCGAGGCAGTGGAGGCCAGCGCCGCGGCCGCCGCGAAGCTTGTGGGCTGCGAGCCGGGAGAGGTGTTCCTCGCCTCCACCGGGGTGATCGGCGAGCCCCTGCCGCATGAGCGCCTGACCGCGGCGCTGCCGGCACTGCATGCCAGCCTGTCGCCCTCGCGCTGGCAGGAGGCGGCGCGCGCCATCATGACCACCGACACCTTCCCCAAGGCCTCGGTGCGGCGTGCCAGCATCGGGGGCACCAGCGTCACCATCGCCGGCATCGCCAAGGGCAGCGGCATGATCGCCCCGGACATGGCGACCATGCTGAGCTTCGTGGCGACGGATGCAAGGATCCCGGCCCCGGCCCTGCAGGCGCTGCTGGAGAAGGGCGTGGCGAAGTCCTTCAACTGCATCACCGTGGATTCCGACACCTCCACCTCCGACACGCTGCTGCTCTTCGCCACCGGCCAGGCGGCGCATGCGGAGGTGCCGGCGGAGGGCGGCGCCATCCTCGCTGACTTCGCCCGGGCGCTGGAGGAAGTGCTGATGGACCTCGCCCTCATGGTGGCGCGCGACGGGGAGGGGGCGCAGAAGCTGATCCGCATTGATGTCACCGGCGCGGTCAGCGACGACTCGGCGAAGCGGATCGCCATGGCCATCGCCAATTCGCCGCTGGTCAAGACCGCCATCGCCGGCGAGGACGCCAATTGGGGCCGCATCGTCATGGCGGTGGGCAAGGCAGGGGAGCCGGCGGATCGCGACCGGCTCTCGGTGGCGGTCGGCGGCACCTGGATGGCGCGCGATGGCGGCGTGGTGCCGGGCTATGACGAGACGCCGGTGGTCGCGCACATGAAGGGGCGGGAGGTCGAGATCACCGTGGATATCGGCCTCGGCCAGGGGCAGGCCCGGGTGTGGACCTGCGACCTGACGCATGGCTACATCGACATCAACGGGTCGTATCGGTCCTAGCGGCTGCCGGCCGCCCTCGTCGGGCTCAGGCCGGGACCTTTGCGAGCCTGCCTTCGGGGCAGGGCGGCTCCCGGCCGTCGGTCCTAATCCGCCGTGAGGGTCGCGGGGGCGATGACCCGCGCATGGTTGGGGCGGGGCAGCAGGGCAAGCCGGGCATCCAGCCGGCCGTAGATCATGTTGTGGAAGACCCTGCGGGAGAGCGGGCCGGTCTCCGGCACATGCTCCAGAAAGGTCTGGAAGGTGGCGCGGTAGCGCGCCGCCTGTCGGACGAAGCGTTCATCGCCCTCGAATTTCACCATTGCCTCTGATGTCGGAGGCAGCAGGCGCAGGATGTGCAGGGGCAACTCCTCCGGCGGCGGCAAGGGCAGGCCCTGCGCATCGGGGCTTGCCGATTTCCAGCCATGCGCGAGCCGCCACATGGCGGCGAGGGTGGCGCCGAGTTCGCTGACAACGAGATTCCATTCGCCGACCAGCCGCTGCAGGCGCTTCTCCGTCGAGAGTGCCTGGATCGCCTCGACCTGACGCTGCCCGACGGCAAGGCCCGAAATGGCGAGGCGAACCTGCTCCTGCAGCAGCGCCGTCTGCGCGCGGCACTCCTCGGTCAGCGCCTCGGCGGCAAGCCGCTTGCTGTCCAGGGCCGCGGTCTGGCGTAGTAAGGCATTGCCCAGGGCCGCCAGTTCCGTCTGCTGCGCCAGCCAGGCGATGATGAGAAGCAGCAGGCAGGGCGGCAGGAAGAGGCCAGCCAGCAGCACAACGCCCCAGGCAGCAACACGCGGCATCATGCGGAGGATCCCCTCCGAACCCTCTGACCAGGTCAGGTGAGCGGTTGCGAAACCGTAACACGCCTGCCGATGCGTTGCGCTGCCTATGCGGGAAAATCGAATGGAAGACACAACCGAAACGGGCCGTGTCCATGCCCCCACCGAGGGGGGCCGCCGCCTGGACATGGCGGCGGCAACTGCAACTCAGACCACCGTCAGGACCGGCGGCGCCGGGTCGCGCAGCGATGTTGCCGCCGAACCGGCCGGCTCGGCCAGCATCTCCACCTGCCCGGAGAGTTGGCCGCCTTCCTCCACCGCAAGCCGGCGGCAGCGGACGGTGCCGGCGATCGTGCCGGTCGCGCGCAATGTCAGGCTGCCGCGCGCGGTGAGAGAGCCGTCAAAGGTGCCGGCGATCTCGGCAGTCTCGACCTCGATCTCGCCTTTGAACACGCCGGACTGGGCCACCACGACCTCGGCCGCCTGGATCATCCTGGAGTCCACGGTGCCCTCCACGACCAGCCGCTCGGCATCCGTCACGGTGCCCTGGAGCGTGATGCCGCGGCCGACCACCAAGGTGCGCCGGTCGCCGGGGCGGGGGGCGATATCCGGCGTGGCGGGGGCGGCGCTGGGCTTCGGGGCGACGGCCTTGGGAGGAGCATCCTTCGGGGTTGGACGAAAGACCGGCACGCCGAGATCGGCCTCTCGTGCGGCCGGGGCCGGATCGGCGGGCGGCTGGTTGTCCTTTCCGCGGGTAAAGATGCCCATGGCCATGTGATTGCTTCCTCCACGACTGACCCTTGTGCGGCGCCCCGCGGAACAGTGAGCCGACTCGGGCGGTGCCAAGCCCTGTCAATAGCATGGTCTCGAACGGTTATTCTACTTATGGTTGCAAAGTGCATGGCCGGAATCCGCCCCGGGAAGGCAGCAGGGGCGTTCGCAAGGGTGCCGGCTATAGGCTGATTGCAAGCGCCCGGATGATGGCCGCAAGACCCACCCAGATCGGGATGGAGAGGGTGAAGGCCATCATCAGTCCGCGCGCCGCGGCGAGCGGGTGAGTGGGGTCATCGTCCATGAAGCGGCCTCCCCCTGAGTATGCGCGCCCGGGACTGCCTATGCCGGCCGGTCACGCGCCACGACCTCTTCCGTCGCGCGCCGCGCGATGCCGGCCGGGAGCGAAGGCTGTAGCGCCCACAACAGGCCGGCGGCTTCCGTCAAGGCGGCTCCATGGGCGAGGCCACGCACACGTGCATCGCGGTAGCGGGCCAGCACGAAGCGCTTGCAATGCTCCGCCAGGCCAATCTCCGAAAACGCAGGAGCGTCCTTCATGACGCTATCGTGATGGACACAACCTTTGGTTGCAAGATCCATTCTGCCTTCCTGGCCACCGAGGCGGGAGTCAGACAGCCCTTAGCCGGGCTCTCACGCCTGCCATGCCCGCCGGGCGGCGGGAGGTTTCCATGGCGGCCCGCCCCCTTGCCCGCTTCACATCCGGTTGCACCGGGGTAATCGCAAGGATTGCGACACAGCGGCCTCGGTATTGTCGGTGGGCTGCCGTGGGAGAAAGACCGATGAAAGCCCTGCCTGTCCTCGCTGGCCTCGGCCTGATCCTGGCGCTTACCGCCTGCATCTATGTGGAGCGGGATCTTCCCGCCCCGCCGCCGACAGTCGTGCAACCGGTCCCCCCCGCACAGCCATCCCAGCCCTCCACCGCACCACGGGCGGGCGGCTACTGAGCAGGACGCAAGGCTGCGGCCGTTCCCCGGCGACGCTGCGCAAGGCGCAGCATCGCCCATGGGAGCAGGGTGACGCCCGCGGCCTGTTTCCTACCGGTCCGGCAACCCCGTGCGTGCCACGCCTGGGCAACGGACGGCCCCTTCACGAGGAGCGTGCAGCCATGTCCGACACCCCGATGGACCATCCGACCCTCGCCGGCCGCTTCCGGGCGGTGCGCATGATGGCGCGCGGTTGGTGGGTCTTCGTGCTACGCGGTGTGATCGCCATCCTGTTCGGGATACTGGCCTTCATCCTGCCCGGCCTGGGATTGGCGGTGATCCTCGGCTTCCTCGCGGCCTGGATGCTGCTGGACGGGATCGGCACGATCTACCAGGCGGTCAAGGGACCGCCGGAGCGGCATGGCTTCTGGTTCTGGCTGGACGGCATCGTCTCCATCCTCGCCGCCGCGGCGCTGCTGATCCTGCCGGCGGTCTCGGCCCTCGCCCTGGTGTTCGTCGCCGGGTTCTGGGGCATCATGATCGGCGTGTTCCGGCTGGTGCTCGCCTTCCGGCTGGGCAGCGTGCTGATGGGACTGCTGGGCGCCGTCACCATCTTCATCGGCGCCTGGCTGATCGCGCAGCCCGGCCCCGGATTGCTGGCGCTGATCTGGCTGGTGGGGCTGGAGGCGATCGTCGCGGGGGGCCTGATGATCGCCCTCGGCTGGCGGCTGCGGCGGGTCCATCATGACCCGCACGGCCCGGCCATGGGCCATGGCTGAACCTCCTCCCCTCCGGATGGACCATGGGAGACTTTCGGGCAAGCATGGGCGGCCCAGGAGGGAGTCGCCTTGCCCGCAGCCACCGCCACGCCCGAGACGCGCATCCCCGGCCGGATCGAACTGTTCCTCACCTATCTGAAGATCGGCCTGCTCGGCTTCGGCGGCGTCGCCGCCTGGGCACGACATGTCATCGTGGAGGAGCGCCGCTGGCTGACCGAGCGCGACTATGCGCAGATCCTCGGGCTCGGCCAGGTGCTGCCCGGGCCGAATGTGGGCAATGCGGCGGTGATGATCGGCCGGCGCTTCCACGGCCTGACGGGGGCGCTGCTGGCGACCGCGGGGATCTATGCCGCGCCGCTCTGCATCCTGGTCGGGCTCTGCCTGCTCTATGACCGCTACGGCCAGTTGCCGCAGGTGGCCCCGGTCATGGAGGGTATCGCCGCCGCGGCGGCCGGCATGGTCATCGGCACGGCCTTCAAGATGACCAGCCGGCTGAAGCTGGAGCCGGAGGCGCTGCTGATCCTGCTGCTCGCCGCCCTGGCGGCCGCGATGCTGCGCCTGCCCCTGCCGCTGATCGTCCTGGTGCTCGCCCCGGTCTCCATCGCCTGCGCGCTCCGGCGGGCACGCCAGGCTGGGGAGGAGCCTTCGGGGGCGCGGACGCGATGAGCCTGCTGCTGCAGATCCTGCTCACCTTCTCCATCCTGTCGCTGCTTGCGGTTGGCGGCGCCAATGCGGTGCTGCCGGAGATGCACCGGCAGGTGGTGGAACTGCGTGGCTGGTTGGACGACGCGACCTTCGCCCAGCTCTACGCGCTGGCCCAGGCGGCACCGGGGCCGAACATCCTGGTCGCCAGCGTCATGGGCTGGCGGATTGCGGGTGTGGCCGGCATGGCCATGGCGACGCTCGGAATGCTGGCGCCCGCGGCGGTGCTGGCCTGGGGCATGGCCGGGCTGACGCACC
>CALGVL010000362.1 GCA_937930165.1 uncultured Acetobacteraceae bacterium | reverse complement strand
GGACATCGAGAGGCTAGAGACCCTGCTCCGCATCGTCAACATCGCCCTGGTGCCCACGCTCCTGACCTTCTTCGCCATCGGCCTGGCGGTGGTCCGCGCCCGCCGCCGCGCCGCGGCCCGGTCCTGAGGAGGCGGCCTGACATGAACCGCCGAACGCTTCTCCTGCTTGGCGCCGCGGCCATTGCCACGGTCGGCGGCGCCCTGGTCCTGACGCCGGAGACGGCACAGCAAGGCCCCGCGCCGGGCGCCCAGGGGGGCCTCGCCTTCGAGGGGCTGGCCGAGAGGCTGCAAGGGGCCAGCCGGATCGAGATCAGCAAGCACGACGCGAAGCTGGAATTGCAGCGCCGGGGCGAGGCCTGGGTGCTGCCTGCAAAGGGCGGCTATCCGGTTCGCCCGGAACGGGTGCGCGAATTGCTGGTGGGCCTGACTGAATTGCGCCTTGCCGAGGCCCGCACCTCTGATCCCACCCAATTCGACCGGCTCGGCGTTGACGACCCGATGAATGCCGGCAGCACCGCCCTGCTGCTCCGCGTGCTGGATGCGCAGGGCGGCGCGATCGCCGAGCTGATCATCGGGCGCCGCCGGGTCCGCACCCAGGGCAATGTCCCCGAAAGCGTCTATGTGCGCCGCCCCGGGCAGAACCAGTCCTGGCTGGCCGAGGGACGCCTGCCGGCGGATGCCGATCCGCAGCTCTGGCTCGACCGTGACATCGCCAACCTGCCGCATGGCCGGATCCGGCGCGTTACCGTGCAACGGAAGGATCAGCCCGTGCTGGTGCTGCTGCGGGGGGAGGAGGCTGAGGCGAAGCTGCGCCTTGCCGAGCCGGCGGAGGCCCCCCCCTCCGACGAGGTGACACTGGATGAGATCGGGCGCGCCTTCGAATTCCTCACTTTCATCGACGTGAAGCCGGCGGCGGAGATTCCTGGCACCGCACTGGGCGAGAGTCGTTTCGAGCTGGCCGATGGCTCGGCTATCACGGTGGCGCCGCACAAGGATGGCGACACGCTCTGGATCCGCCTGCGCGCCGAGGGCGGCGAGGAGGCGAAGGGTCTCGATGCCCGCTGGCAGGGCTGGGCCTACCAGGTCGGGGCATGGAAGGAGAAGGCCTTCATCCCGCGCCCGGAGGATCTGGCCGCCCGCCAATCCGCCGCCCAGCCCGGTGCAACCGAGGCCGAGCCTGCCAGGTGAGCGAGCGCGAGTATCCGGATCGGCCCTGGGTCGGGATCGGCGTCGTCGCCTTCGACGGCGACCGGGTGCTGCTGGTGCAGCGAGGCAAGCCGCCGCGCCTCGGCATGTGGTCGCTGCCCGGCGGAGCGCAGCAGGTGGGCGAGCGGGCCGAGGCAGCGGCGCGGCGGGAGCTGCTGGAGGAGACTGGGATCGAGGTCGGGCCGCTGGAAGTCGCCGCGGTGGTGGATGCGATCAGCCGCGACGAGAAGAATGCGGTCCGCTTCCACTACACGATCGTGGACTATTGCGGCCGCTGGACCGCCGGCGTGGCGCGGCCGGGCGACGATGTCGCCGCCGTGGCCTGGGCGCTGCCGGAGGAACTGCCGAGTTTCGACCTGACGCCAGATGTCCTGCGGGTAATCTCCCTCGCCCGCAGCCGGGTCTGACGCCGCCGGCTTGCCATGCTTTCGTCTCGCCGGCAGGTTGGGAGGATAGAGGAGACAGGACTATGCCGGCACGACGTGATTTTCTCCTGGGCAGCGCCGGGCTGCTGACCGCCCCCGCCGCCCTGGCCCAACCCGTCGGTGGCGGGCGGCCGGTGCGGTTGATCGTGCCCTTCCCGCCCGGCGGGGCGGTAGACATCCTTGGCCGCCTGATCGCAGAGCGACTGGGCCCGGCCCTCGGCCAGACCGTGGTGGTCGAGAATCGCGGCGGCGCCGGCGGCAATATCGGCGCCGACGCGCTGGCCAAGGCGACACCGGATGGCACGACCATCGGCATCATCGCCGTGACGACGCTCTGCGCCGCGCCCTTCCTGTACCGGCAGCTTCCCTTCGATCCGCAGAAGGACATGGCGCCCGTCTCGGAGATCATCACCGGCGCCGTGCTCTGCGTGGTGAATGCCGACACCGCAGCGAAGCGAGGCTGGACCGATTTCCCGAGCCTGATCGCCTGGGCCAAGGCGCATCCGGATGAGGTGCGGATGGGCTCCTCCGGCACCGGCACGACCAGCCACCTGACGATCGAGGCGGTGAACCGAGCCACCGGTGCCCGCATCACCCATGTGCCCTATCGCGGCGGCGCCCCGGCCATCAACGATCTGCTGGCCGGCACCATCGACATGATGTTCGACGTCATGCCCGCCCTGATGCCGCATGTGGAGAGCGGCAAGTTCAAGCCGCTGGCAGTCAGCAGCGCGAAGCGCCTGCCGATTCTGCCCCAGATACCGGGCCTCGCCGAATTCCCGCAGCTTGGCCTCGGCGATATCGATATCCAAACCTGGAGCGCCATCATGGCCCCGGCCGGGACCCCGGAGCCGGTGATCGGGCAGCTCTTCCGGGCGGTGCGGACCGCCGCCGCCCAGCCCGAACTGGCCGAGCGGCTGCGCCCTCTCGGCTATACCGTCATCACCAGCGAGAGCCCGGCCGCCCTCGCCGCGCGCATCCGGGAGGAGACGCCGCGCTGGGAGCGGCTGGTGAAGATCTCCGGCGCGCAGCTCGACTGATCAGCGGCGGCGCCCGAGGGCGCCGAGCAGCAGCAGGAGGCCGGCGAGGATGGCCGGCACCAGCCAGACCGGCTGCTCCAGCACCGGCAGGACCACGGCATCCCAGAGCCAGGGCGAGACATGGCGCTGGATGCCGGCCTGTGCGGTGTTGAGCAGGCCAGGATCCAGCCGGAACAGTGCTGCCCCCAGGGGCGCCTGCCACCCGGCCCAAAGCGCTGCCGCGACGCCAAGGGCGAGCACCAGCAGCGCGAACAGCCGCAGCATTGGCTTGGCCGTTCCCATCGCCATCAGGCCCAGAGCCTCTCCCCCTGCAGGTTTGTGTAGAGGTCGGCGACGAACTCCGCATAGCCGTTGAAGAGCTGCGTCGGCACCCGCTCCCCGGTTCCGACCACGCGCTCGGTCGCCTGGCTCCAGCGCGGATGCGGGACCTGCGGGTTCACATTGGCCCAGAAGCCGTATTCCTGCGGCTGGATGGCCTCCCAGAAGGTCTTCGGGCGCTGGTCGGTCAGGACGATACGCACCAGGGACTTGCCGGCCTTGAAGCCGTATTTCCAAGGCTGGTGGAAGCGGACTGGGCCGCCATTCTGCGGCGGCAGCGGCTTGCCATAGGCGCCGACCACCATGAAGGACAGGTCGTTCGCCGCCTCCTCGATGGTGCAGCCCTCGGTATAGGGCCAAGGATACCAGCTCTGCCGCAGGCCGGGCATGATGCCCGGGAGCGCCGCCGTCTCGAAGCGCAGGTATTTCGCCGAGGCCTGCGGGCCGACCAGTTTCAGCAGGGCCGCGATCGGAAAGCCGGTCCAGGGCACGACCACGGACCAGGCCTCGACGCAACGCAGACGGTAGAGGCGTTCCTCCAGCGGCATCTGCCGCAGCAGGTCCTCCAGGCCGAACTCGCGCGGATTGTCTACCATGCCCTCCACCCGCAGGGTCCAGGGCTGTAGCGGCAGGCGCTGGGCGGCCTGCCAGATCGATTTCTGGCTGCCGAATTCATAGTAGTTGTTGTAGGTGGTCACCTCCCGCTCCGCCGTGATGTCGCGGTCCGGCTGGTAGCGGCTGTTGCGGGTCACCGGCGGCAGGGAATAGGCCGCTGCGGCGGGCTCCGGCAGGGCCAGGCCGCCGGCGCCGGCAAGCGCAGCCCCGCCGGCAGCCTTCATCACCGCGCGGCGGCCGAAGGCCAAATGCTCCGGGGTGGCCTCCCGCTCCGGGATCTCCCAGCCGCGCCGTCTGCGGATCAGCATGCCATGCCTCCATCGCTGCAAGGTTAAAAGGGGGAACCTGCCACCTGACAGAAGCGGCCGGGCGCCTGGCCTCGCTCTTCCGTTCGGTCCAGCCCGCCGGCAGGTTACGTCTCGCCAGCGCGTCCGGGCGCCCCTGCGTGCTGATAGCGATTAAGTGATTGACAACCTATGGTTGCGCTGACTACTCATCATGAACGAGACATTGGCCGCACTGCACAAGATGTACCGGTTTTGAAACTTTCGCGGCCCGTGAACGCAATCTGGAGTAGAATTATTCATGCGCGTCCTCCTTGCTTCTGCGACCTCTCATTCCGGGGGCTTGCAGGCTGGACTGGCGGAGTTGGGCGTTGTCTGCGACCTGACCGAGGAGATGCGCGAGCTCGGCCCCATTCTCACCCTGAGTGGGCCTTACGATCTGCTGCTCATTGATGCCACCGCCCCGCAGCGGGAGGTGCAGGCAGCGCTCCGCGGCCTGCGCCGGGAGGGCAGCACCCATCCCATCATCGTCCTGTGCGGCCGCCTCGTGGCCGGGGAGGAGGAGGCCATCCTCCATGCGGGCGCGGATGACGTCATCCTCCATCCCTTCCGTCCCTCCGTCCTGCATGCCCGGATGCAGGCGCTGCTGCGGCGCGTGCGCGGCTATGCCTCGGCCCGCCTGACCTGCGGCAATGTGATGCTGGACCAGGAGCAGCATGCGGTGACGGTGGACGGGCGGCGCGTGCCGCTGACGGCGCGGGAGTTCGACTTCCTGCAGATCATGATGCTGCACAAGGGCGTGCTCCTGACCAAGGAGCGGTTCATGAGCAGCCTCTATGCCGATGCGGATGCGCCCGACCTGAAGATCGTGGATGTCTTCGTCTGCAAGCTCCGGCGCAAGCTCGCGGCCTGCGGCGCCGCCGAGATGATCCGCACCGTCTGGGGCCGCGGCCATGTGCTGTTCGAGCCCACGGCGGAGGCGGTGGCGGCCGCCCGCGCCGCCCGGCGGCCGGAGATGCCGGCCGATCCCGCGCCACGCGGCTGGATCAGGCGCGCGGGCGGACTGGCCGCGCTCCAGGCCTGAGCGGCAGGCCACCTCCTGGCGCGGTGGCATGAAGATTGCCCCGGGGGTCGGCGGCTTGCCGGACCCTCGATCATGCCTTCCCTTCTCCTCCTTGCCCTGCTGGCCCTGTCGCTACCCCTCCCCGCGGCTCGCGGCCAGATGCCGCCTCCCGCCGGTTCTGAACCTGGCCTGCTATGCCGCGCCGCCGTGGCGTCGGCGGAGCGGGAGGCGGGATTGCCGCCCCGGCTGCTTTCCGCCATCGCTCGGGTGGAATCCGGCCGGCGGGATCCGGTGACCGGCGCCTTCCACCCCTGGCCCTGGACCATCAATGCCGAGGGGCGCGGCAGTTTCTACCCCAGCAAGGCGGCAGCAATTGCCGCCGTGCGGGAATTGCAGGCCCAAGGCGTGCGCTCCATTGATGTCGGCTGCATGCAGGTGAATCTCCGCCACCATCCGCGGGCCTTCGCCAGCCTGGAGGAAGCCTTCGACCCGCTGGCGAATGCCCGCTATGCCGCCCGCTTTCTGGCCGAACTCCAGGCCACGCGCGGCGACTGGATGCGGGCGGCCGCAAACTACCACTCGCAGACTCCCGAACTGGCGGAAGCCTACCGCGCCCGGCTCGCCGAGGCACTCCTGGCGGAACAGGGCGAAGGCAGGGCACCGACGGCCCTGGCGGCGATGCCTCCCGCACCGGCCTTCCGGCCCGGCCAGCCCGGCGGCGGCTATATGCTCTCCAATCGCATGGAACGGGCGCCGCTGCTGTCTGCCCCCGGCGGAGGGGGCAATGGCCGCGGGCTGGATGCCTATCGCAGCCTGCCCATCCCGGTCGCCGGGCGCGGCCCGGTCCTGGGCCTGGCCCGGGCGCAGCGCATGTAGGCCACGGCGCGCGGTCCGGGACGCTATTCCTGCCGGTAGTTCGGCGCCTCGCGGGTCACCGCCACGTCATGCACATGGCTCTCCCGCAGGCCGGCCGCGGTGATGCGGCGGAAGCGGCAGTTCCGCTGCATCTCGGCGATGGTGGCATTGCCGGTATAGCCCATGGCGGCGCGCAGCCCGCCGACCATCTGGTGGATGACATTGCCGACCGGCCCCTTATAGCCGACGCGGCCCTCCACCCCCTCGGGCACCAGCTTCAGCGCATCCTGCACCTCCTGCTGGAAGTAGCGGTCGGCGCTGCCGCGGGCCATGGCGCCGAGGCTGCCCATGCCGCGATAGGATTTGTAGGAGCGGCCCTGATAAAGGAAGACCTCGCCTGGCGCCTCGTCCGTGCCGGCGAGAAGGCTGCCCATCATGACGCAGTCGGCGCCGGCGGCGATCGCCTTGGCGATGTCGCCGGAGGTGCGGATGCCGCCATCGGCGATGGCGGGGATGCCCCTTTCCCGCGCCGCCGCAGCGCATTCCAGGACGGCGGTGAGCTGCGGCACGCCGACGCCGGCGACGATGCGCGTGGTGCAGATGCTGCCCGGGCCGATGCCGATCTTCACGGCGTCGGCGCCGGCCTCGATCAGCGCCTCCACCCCCTCGGGCGTCGCCACATTGCCGGCCACCACCTGCACCGCATTGGACATGCGCTTGATGCGCTCTACCGCCGCCAGCACGCCGCCGGAATGCCCATGCGCGGTATCCACCACCACCACATCGACCTCGGCCGCCACCAGGGCCTGGACCCGGCGGAAGCCGTCCTCGCCCACGCCGGTCGCGGCGGCGACGCGCAGCCGGCCGAGCACGTCCTTCACCGCATTCGGATTGGCCTGGGCCTTGTCCATGTCCTTCACGGTGATCAGGCCGACGCAGCGCCCCGCATCGTCCACCACCAGCAGCTTCTCGATCCGGTGCTTGTGCAGCAGGGCGCGCGCCTGGTCGGGGGTGACATCCGCATCGGCGGTGACCAGATTCTCCCGCGTCATCAGCTCATAGACGCGGGTGTTCGGATCCGTTGCGAAGCGGACGTCGCGGTTGGTGACGATGCCGACCAGGCGGCCGGTGCCGCGCTCCACCACCGGGATGCCGCTGATGTGGTGCTGCTCCTGCAGGGCGCGGACATCGGCAAGGGTCTGGTCCGGATGGATGGTGACCGGGTTCACCACCATGCCGGATTCGAATTTCTTCACCCGCCGGACCTGGGCTGCCTGCTCCTCCGGCGTCATGTTCTTGTGGATCACTCCGATGCCGCCGGCCTGGGCCATGGCGATGGCCATATTGGCCTCCGTCACCGTGTCCATGGCGGCGGCGACCAGCGGGATGTTCAGGGCGATCTCCCGCGTCAGGCGGGTGCGGGTGTCGGTCTGGTGGGGGAGGACCGCCGAATAGGCGGGAACCAGCAGCACATCGTCGAAGGCGAGGGCGTCCTCGATCGTGATGCGGCGGCTCTGGGCCGGGGCGCCGGCGGCGTCCGGTGAGGATTCGGGTGCCATGGGGGACCTTTCGCGCAGCGGAAGCGATCCGCAACCTTGGCGGCTCCCCTTACCCTGGAAGCAGGCGGCGGAGCAAGCGGCGGGGCGGTTGCAATCCGGTCAGGGCGGGGATGCCGCCTGGTTCTGGCCGCGAAATCCGGTAGCCACGACATAGAGCTCGCTGCTGCCCTTCCGGCTGGCCGGCGGCTTGACGTGCCGCACGGAGGCGAAGTTCCGCTTCAGCACGTCCAGCAGCCCCTTCTCGCTGCCGCCCTGGAATACCTTCGCCACGAATCCGCCGCCGGGGGAGAGAACCTTCAGCGCGAAATCCAGGGCCAGCTCCGCCAGCGCAATGATGCGGAGGTGGTCGGTCGCGGCATGGCCCGTGGTGTTCGGCGCCATGTCCGACAGGACCAGATCCGCAGGCCCGTCCAGGGCCGCCAGCACCGCCTGCTCCGCTGCCGGATCCTGGAAATCGCCCTGCAGCACCGTGGCGCCAGGCACCGGATCCATCGCCAGCAAATCGAGCGCGACCACCCTGCCCTTCGGGCCCGCCTTCTCGACCGCCACCTGTGTCCAGCCACCCGGCGCGGCGCCGAGATCGACCACCCGGCTGCCCGGCTTCAGCAGCCGATGCTTCTCGTCCATCTCCAGCAGCTTGAAGGCGGCACGGGAGCGGAAGCCTCGGCTCTGCGCGGCGCGCACATAGGGGTCGTTCAACTGGCGCTCGAGCCAGCGTTGGCTGGCGGCGCTGCGGCCCTTGGCAGTACGGAGGCGCGTGGAGAGACCGCGGCCCCCCGGCAGTGTTCCCTTCATTCCAGAGCCGGTCCTAATAGCCGGAAGAGTGCCGGCGGGAATACGGATGGCGATGATCCCGCCCCCAGGCCCGGTCGCTCCGCATCATGCGGAGCAGCATCCCCTCCCTGAGACCGCGATCCGCGACCGTCAAGGTGGGCACCGGCCAGACGCGCCGGATGGCGGCGTAGATGGCGCAGCCAGGCAGGACGAAGTCCACTCGCTCCGGCCCGACGCAGGGATGCGCGGCCAGCCCGGCACGGCCGAGGGCGA